>JBOGIN010000269.1:0-2949 GCA_050742275.1 Vicinamibacteraceae bacterium | reverse complement strand
ATATTGCCCTCATCGAGGCAAGACCGCGGAGAGCATCATGTCAAGACGCACAGTCCTGTCTTTTGTCGGTGCGGTGGTGTTGACAGCCGCCGCCGTCGCCAGCGCTTACGCCTTTCCCATCTGGGTGCATATCTCCTACCTCGACCCAGCCGGGCGCGAGGTCGGCTACCGCCATCTGCTGTGTGAGGGCACCTGGATCACGTCGGGCACGACAGCCGGCCGGCCGGTTCGCACGTGGGGAGACTGCGCACCGTGAGGGCGGGCGGACCGTTTCGAAGGGAGAATACAGTGACCCTGCCGGTGAAGATCCCGCGCCACGCGGAAGATGGGAGCAATGTCGGCGTGACCTCCAGATCTGGCGCGGTCAGGCCTGGCGTGGCAGCGCTCATCTGCGGCCTCCTCGTGCTGGTCCCCGGTGGCATCCATGCGCAAATACCAGACCCGCACGTACCGCGAGCGCTCTCCGGCAGCCCACAGCCCCAAGTCGAGGGCGGAACGCCCTGGACGCCCGTCGGCATCTGGGGAAGCCATCGGCACGATCGGAGGCTGCACGGCGACGCTCATCACCGAGTACGCCGCGCTGACGGCGGCGCATTGTGTGACCAATGGACAGAGGCGAACGTTCATCCTGCCGAACGGGCGCGGAAGCATCGATGGCACGGCCATCCAGCACCCGCTCTTTGGGCAGCTGCACTGGTTCTCCTACGACTACGCGATCGTGCAGTTCGATGCCTCAATCTATGAAACGGGCACCGTCAACGCGTCTGGGCTGACGCCCATGCCGGTATCGGCGAAGACATTGCGCGCCGGAGACGGCGCGTTCATGTACGGCTACGGCGGGTTTGGTGGTGACTGCTCTGAGCCGTCGGATGGCCAGGCTCGTTACCGGTGGATCGCGATCAGTGACGTGAGCGAGGACTGGCACTACGCGTACCGCAACAGCGAGGCCGGCATATGTCCCGGCGACTCGGGTGGACCACTCGTCGTCGATGACAACGGCTGGAAGGTCGCTGGCGTGAACTCTTGGACGGGCGGAGACGCTTCTCATTTCAAGTCGAGCTACATGGCCTTCGACTGGATTCGGGAGCACGCGTCGGGACCAGATCTGCCGGGCGACACGTGGGGCAACTGCGTCCTCTACACGAATTGGACCGACGGTGCCTATCTGTCGATTCGTGGGAACCTGCCTTCGTTCGACTCCTATCCCGCGTACGACAACGCCACGTCGACCGTCTGGGTGAGGAAGGGCTTCAAGGCCACGCTCTACGACGGCGCAGGCTACAGCGGCGACCGGCTGTATGCCGCGGATGGGTTTGTCGGGAGCCGCTGCAACGAGTTCGGATGCGTGTACGAGCTCGAGGGAACGGCGGCAGACGACAGCGCGTCGTCGTTGACATGCGAGAGCGTGTTGCCTCAGGACACGTGGGGACACTGCGTCTACTACAACCGCTTCGGTGATGGGGGCTACTACTCCACGCAGGGTAATGCCTCGTCTTTCTCGGGGGAGTTCGCGTACTGGAACAACCGCGCGAGTCAGATTTGGGTCAAGAAGGGCCACACCGCGGAAGTGTTTCCGGACCCGAGCTATGGAGGCACGAACTACTGGCGATCGGTCATCTTCAACGGAGAAAGGGGCAATTGGTGTAATGCCTCTGGCTGTCTTCACGATCTGGTGGGCACGGTGGCCGAGAAGACAGCGAGCTCGATTACATGCCAGTGAGTCGCGGCGCGGCGGGAGATGCTGCGGGTGACGCTCGCCGCGTCGGCCGGGCACCTGGTCGAGGGCACCCGTATGGAGCACGTGACCGGCCGCGCCTGGTCCCGAGACGCGTAGAATCATGAGACACTGAGCGTGCGAACCGATTCGACTGCTGTTCTTCGTGTGCGCGACCACCTTCAACACGCGCGTGAGTGCCACGGGCGTCGCATGTGGGCTGCCGCCTACGAGGCCTTCTCCGCCGCTGATCAGGCGACACCCCTGGACGTGGATGATCTGGAACGGCTGGCCACGTCGGCGTACCTGACGGGCGAGACCGCGAGTTCGAGCGCTGCCTGGATCGTCTTCATCGCACCCACGTGGAGGCTGGCGACGCGCCACGCGCGGCTCGTTGCGCGTTCTGGCTCGGCCTGAGTCTCCTGCTTCGCGGAGAGGCGGTGCAGTCCAACGCGTGGGTCGCACGAGGCCGCCGACTGGTGGAGGGTCGTGACTGCGTAGAGCGAGGTTACCTACTCCTTCACGTCGCTGAGCAGCAGCTCCATGAGAGCCACCCCGACGCTGCGGCTGCCACAGCGGCGACCGCCGCCGCGACCGGCGAGCGCTTCAGAGATGCAGACCTCATGGCCGCTGCCCGCCACGTACAGGGCCGCGCGCTCATCCAACAAGGCCAGGTCCCTGCCGGCCTCGGGCTCCTCGACGAGACGATGCTCGCGGTCATTGCCGGAGAGCTGTCGCCCATCATGACGGGCCTGATGTACTGCAGTGTGATCGAGGCGTGCCGCGAGGTGTACGCAACCGACCGCGCCCGCGAATGGACCTTCGCGTTGTCTGGATGGTGCGAGCAGCAATCCGAGATTGTGGCCTTCACCGGCGCGTGCCTCGTGCATCGTGCCGAGATCATGCAGCTCCATGGTGCGTGGCCAGAGGCGCTGGCAGAAGCATGCCGTGCGTGTGAGCGCGCGACGCGGGCTGGCCGCAAAGCGCCGGCCGCCGCGCTCTATCAACAGGCCGAGATACATCGCCTGCGCGGCGAGTGGACAGAGGCCGAAGAGGCGTATCGCGCCGCAAGCCTGTTGGGACACGACCCACACCCCGGCCTCGCCTTGTTGCGGATGGCACAGGGGCGCACCGACGCGGCGTCGGCAGCGATTCGCCGGCTCGTGACCACCACCACCGGCGACCGGCTGCAGCGCGCGCGGCTTCTCCCTGCCCATCTCGACATCATGCTGGCC
>JBOGIN010000268.1:0-7578 GCA_050742275.1 Vicinamibacteraceae bacterium | reverse complement strand
GTCTTGACGCCCTGAATGAAGCGTTCGTTGCTCGCTTCATGGCGCTTCGCTTTTCGACGGATGTGACGCCTTATCAAGGCATCCATGGAGTGCCGACGGCAACCTGTGTGTCGTTCTCGGCGCAAGGCGCCGAGACAAGGCGGCGCTTCTGGCGGCTGGAGCCTGGGATCATCCGTTATCGGGACAAGCGACAGTACGAAGAGCACCTCCGCGCGCTGTGGATGGAGGCTATTGGGGCGCGCCTGCGTGCCGAAGGCACAGTGTGGGCTGAGCTGAGTGGTGGACTGGATTCGTCCTCGGTGGTCTGCATGGCCGACGCGCTGATCAAGGCAGGCCGCGTCGCCGCAACCGGCATCCAACCGCTCTCGCACGTTACGCTGCACTCACCCGAGGGCGACGAACGACCCTTCATCGCCGAAGTCGAAGCGAAGGTCGGGATCCAAAGCTGCGTCCTCGGTGTCGAGGAGCACGAAGAGACGTGGGAGCACGAATGGGACTGGGTGACGCCGTTCGTGTCGTATGGGGTTGCGCTCGCGGCGCGCCGGTATGTGCGCGAGCGCGGTGGGCGGCTGATTCTCTCCGGACGCGCAGGCGACACCGTCATGGGCTGTGCCCCGGACAACAGCGTCGCGGTCTTTGATGACCTCACCGAAGGGCACCTGGTGCGGACGCTTGTGAAGATGCGGCAATGGAGTCGAGCCTGCCGAAAGCCGTTCGTCGAGATTGCGCGGGAGCTCGCTCGCCAGGCGGCGCATGCTTGGCCGCCGGCGCTTCGACCGTCCGCTCTCAACGACGCACAACGGGCAGGCGCGATGTTGCTGACGCAAACGCTGCAAACGCTTCTGTGTGACGTTCCCGCTGGTGAGGCCAATCGCTTGTCCGGCCGATGGTCCCAGCGTGGCCTGATCGAGTCCGTGTGGGGCTACTCCCTCGAAGGGCGATTGAGCCCGCGTTCCGAGCTTCGCGGCATCACATACACGTATCCATTCGCCCACAGACCGCTCATTGATTTCGTGCTGGCAATTCCAGGGGAAGAGCTCAGCGCGCCAGGCGAGATGCGGTCGCTGATGCGTCGGGCCTTCGACGGGCTGGTTCCGGCCCGAGTCCTGCGACGCACATCGAAGGGCTATTATCCGCCGGCAGCAATGCGCGCGGCACGGAAGGTGGCGGCTACCATGCGCCCGGTCGAACGGCTCGAGGTCGTTCGCCGTGGCTGGATCGATTCAGAGCGGTTGGATACGGCAGTCAGCACCTTGATCGATGGCAATGGCAGCACGGGCGCAGAGGTGCGCAAGGTGATGTGCCTGGAGCAATGGTTGTCATCGCGATATCGGCGGGGGCCCGCTGAAACGCCACAACGAAAGGAGGTGATAAGCCATGCGGTACTCGAAGCCTGAGCTCGTCGTGCTCGGTCCGGCGCCTGTCCTGGTGCTCGGTGGTCCACCGGGTCAACTGGATCATAGCGATCCGGAAGCCGAGTCTCGGCCAAGGACAGGGATCGTCCTCGGTCTCGACGACTAGCACAACCCTCGCCTGCCTTCGCCCTCGGCCTGCGCAACCGAGGGCGAAGGCCCTTGCCGCCATGCAAGAGTTCCTCCACTTGCTCATCGTCGACCGTCAACGCAGAGTGGCGTTGACCTACAAATGTGGTGCACGTTGGCTCTTACCCATCGTAGTGTGCCCGGAGCTCACTCGTACCGGTGAAGTCGTCCGTCGCTCGACAGAGGCGCATGGTGTGACAGGCGAGCCGGTTGGGCAATGGCTTGGACGAGCCGACGACAACGCAGCTGCAATCGACTGGCTTGCCGTCGTCGACATGTCAGCAATCAAACCCACGATGGCCGGTGAGGCCGCGAACTGGTCGTCCCTCGGGGCACTGACCTCGTCAGAGTCGACTCTGGACTACCAGCAATGGGCGGTTGCCGAGGCGTTGACCACGGATGCGCTGCCATCCGTCCCGGGACCATTCGGCCGCTTGTCGTGGCTAGACGATGTGAAAAGGTGGGTTGTTGAAACCGCGGGTGTCGTTGATCACGTAGTTTCATATCGCTGCAGCTCTTACGAGGTTGTGCTCGGTCTCTCACGCGGGCGGCACCGTGTATTCGTCAAGGGGTTGTCGTGCGACAGGGTGAGAGAGCCGAAGGTCACAATGTCGCTTGCAGAGATTGCGCCCGACTCATTCGCGCGAACGCTTGCACTCCATTCCGGGCCGGATGGAGCGGTCTGGTGGCTGATGGATGGATGTCCCGGCGTGTCACTCGCACAAGACCCGACGCTCCAGAGCGCTGTCCACGTTGTCGAGGCGTGTGCGCGTCTTCAGCGGCGGCTCAGCAACACTGAGGTGGTTGATCTGCCCGTCCTCGACCTGGTTGCTGCGTGTGGTTGGGCCACGAGCCTGCTGCAGGAGACCTGTGGAAACGATGCGGAACCCTGCGCGGCGATCGAGCGAGCGTTCGGAGAGGTGAATAACGCCGTGCCGGCGTGCTGGATTCCACTAGACCTCGACCCGGGAAATGTTCTCCTGGATCGTGACGCCGTCCGATTCATCGACCTGGACGATTCGTATATCGGCCCCGCGCCGCTGGCGGTTGCTACGCTGGTTCGGCGCGTTCAGCGGTCGATTCCCAGCCTTGCCGAGGTCGCGGCGAGCGGAGCCATCTACGATGCCTACCTCAAGGCTTGGGCGCCGGCGCGACAACCACGGATCCACTGGGGGGCGATCGACCTTCTGTCCCGCGTTCTCGAGGACTATCTTGGGTGGCGGCGCGTCGTCACGATGTCGGAGCGCGGTGAAGTCCACGGTCTGCTCGATCTTGCAAGACGCCGGATTGCGCACCGTCTGGCACGTGCAGCGATGCGCGCCGGCTTGGTCAGTTGACGTGATAGATCAGGGAGCCCGCAGCAACCGGCATGCCGAAGGTCTCGCGGCCGCGGCGACGGTCTTCCCACGGGTGTGCTTGCGCCGCGCGCTCCTCGGCCGCGTCGACCAACTCGCACAGGACGATTGCGCTCGTACCTTCGACCTCAGACGGCTTGACGCTGAGGCGGCGTACAGTCGCGGTCCATTTGGCGCCAGCGGCTCGAGCCGTCTTCAGCCCACGCGGGTGATGCCGCACGTCAGTGGTGATGATCTCATCCAGCACGAATCGACCCGGCGCCGCAGGAAACGGTGCGGCATTGACTGCCGCGATCCAGCGTCCAGGCCTCGGGCGTCTCACGACGAGCGATTGCTTACGTGCTGCTGGCAACGTGAAGTTCCATGAGAAGCACTCGTCTGACGTGCAATCGTACAAGTACAGCTCCAGTGGCCCCGTCGTGCCATCGGTGGCCCGTAGCCGAAGCGCAAGTGTCGCCGAGCCCTTCGGCACATCAATCTCATGGAGGTTGGGAAGCCCCGTAGGTGGAATCGTACCGTGGTGTGACCGCATCGTGCCGACAGAGGTCTGGAGCACGGGGTCTCGAAGCGTGACGCCCAAGTTCTGGACATCGATGGCCAGAGCACTATGTCCCCGAGGCCTTGCCCGCAGCGAAGCACTTTGGAGTCGCACGCGGATCGCGTACTCGGCGGTGTCGGTGGACACGCGCGTGATGTCCGGGTCATTCCAGACTGGGGTGTTCGCGACGCTGAGGCTCCAGACGCCTGGAGCCGGATGGGGAACCACGGCGTTATACGTGCCGGGGACGAACGCCCAGCCCCTTGCAGGATACAGATGAAAGTAGTAGCTCGGATACAGGCTGTGACTCGGGAGCAAGGTGGCATTGAGGGAACCGCGAATCACCGTGAATTCAACGCTCATCGCACCCACATTCTCCGGGATCGTCATGTAGTGCGTCTTCGAACGCATGAGTGATACGGATTCGGCAAGATGAAGCTCATGACTGGCAGGATCAAAACGTTCACTAGCGACGATTGCAGCCTGCGTGCGGAAGATGATTGCATCCGTCCGCGGATGGTGGAGATTGAGGATGGCGCTGTGCACGCCAGCAGAGCGGACATAGATGGTCACCGGAAGCGAGGCGGTCTCGCGGAGCGGCAGTGAGATCGTCCGCCTCGTCGAGAAGGTACCGTCGTTGCCGGTCCAGCTCACACGGTACGTAGCCGGCTTGTCAGGGCCGGACTCGCGCGTGAGACGAAACGTGCGCTTGCCGCTCATGCCGGCATGCCAGCCTTCGCGCTCGAAGAGGCCCTCGCCAACGTTGCCGCGCGCTGCGTAGGGCGCGAGCGCGTGAACGACGTCGGCCTCAACGCGGATTCTCGGCATGTCGACACGGCGTTTCAACTCCTTCCATGCGGCGTTCACGTCAAGCACGCCGCTGCCTTGTTCGTGCGAGCCCCACCCTGATAAGAACTGTGCGCTGCTGCGCAGCGCTCGACCTAGGCTCTCCACAGTGTAGGGTACGCCCTGCTGCTTTGCGGCGCTGAGCAGCAGCGCAGCGACGCCGCCGGCATACGGGCCGCTGGCTGACGTGCAACAACTGACTTGATTGCCAGGTGGTAAGCGGCTGGTCGGCGCGTTCTTCGGAAGCAGTACCGGCGTCGTCTCGCTGAAGATGTCTGCCGAGAGCAAGTGTACCGGGGCGACGAAGTCAGGCTTGGGCGCTCCATCGATGCTCGGACCTGCGGCGCCGACAGGATGGATCATGAGACCGTGTAGCGATGTGCCGCCGAACAAGGCCGCGAACGTCTTTGGACCGATGGAGCCACCCACCGAGAATACATCCCCAAGGGCATGTGCGCTGTTCAATAGCAGGCGTGAATTGCCGACACCGTTGAAGATTGGCTTTCTGTGTACGGCGACCATCCGTCGGAACAGGAGTCCGGTGAAGTCCGCCGCGGTGTCCGGGACCATGAAGAGGCCGGTCGCCGTGGCGAGCAGATCGACGTCGGGCCGTCTCACCGCCTCGAGATAGCTTTCCAGGACAGTGTGCAGAACGTAGGTGGTTGAGGAGTCCCGCACCAGCAGCACGCGGGCGCCAGGCGCGACGCCGTGCGCCAAGCCCCCCTTGGTCTTGCTTCCTGCCGCGACGCTCAGGGTCATGGCCTGATGGCCGCCTCGCGACGTGTAGATGTGAACAGTGTTGGCGGCCCGGCCCTGGGCCACGACGAAGCTCAGGTCGGCTGGCTTTGGATGAGTAAGCTTCAACGTGCGGACGTCGAACTTCTCGTTCACATCCGCAACGGGTGTTTCGTCGCGAAAATCGGCATCGCCATTGGTGTCGACCCAGATGTGGTGGGTCGCTTCATCCTGAAGGACGCCAAACTCATGGATCAGGTTGATGGCGGCTGGCAAGCGAAACAGACCAAACCTGTAACTGCCAGGTCGAGGCATCGCGTAGGTGCGGTCGCCGATGCGCTGCCACGAAGTTCTGGCCTGGACCTCTGTGGCAAGTTCGACGCGGGTATGGTCCTGCTGATCGACATCGATGGCGTTGACGATGCCGGCGAGCTTCGGGACCTCGCGTCCGTCGAGCGTCTTGGCCCCTGCGAGCGTTGGGTGTGTGAGCTCCGGCATCGCGCTTTCGAGAATGGCAATCGTGACACCACGACCGTCGAAACTTGGATGCTTCCGCAGCCACTCTCCGACGCCGGTGTCCTCATCAGCGGTGTAGCCGCTCTGCTTCGCGGATTCCGCCGATAGCAGAGGCAGATCGGTGTTGGTCTCCGGTGCTTGCCGCACACTCGGTATGACTCGTTCATATTCCCGAAACATCTCCGCATTGGTCTGCGGCGGCCCGTCACGATACCAGGCACCCTTCGAGAACGAGGAAATCTGGTACGCCTGGACGTTGGAATCCGCGACGAGCTCCAACAGTTTGCGCGTGGGTACCTCCGCTCGTATGTAGCCGACGCTGGCATCTCTATAGCGCACGCGTCCCCCGAGCCGCTGGACCAGAGCGAGCGTCGGCGCGAGGTGGTTCATTGTCGTGGCCAGCATGACTTCTATCGTGCGCACTCCACGAACAGCGGCACGGTTCAACAACAGGCGGTTGTGAAACGACATCCGCTTCGACGACGATTCCATGGGGCGCATCGTGGATGTTGCGACCAGCCCTCCAAGGAGCGCGGTTGCCAACGATCCAATCAACAGTGCGGTCGGACGCACCTTCCGATGAGCACTGCGATGTGAGATCAGCATGAAGAACGCCTTGGCCAAGATCAGAATGAGAGCCGCAGGACCACTTGCCCGGAACGCGGGAGCTGCCGGAAGGTCGTCGTGCCAAACGCAGGATTGAACGTGTGGTTGGCGCCGATGTCGAAGCTCGAGTCAGCGTCGTTGTTGGTGACGTTGAAGACATCCAACGCTGTGTCAATCGTCCGCGAGCCCCACGAGAATCTGCGGCCCACCCGCAGGTTCAAGACGTGGAGGGCGGGCGTCCGCAATTGACCCTCGCCGCGGGTGCGATATGCAAACCGAAACGTCGTCGCGAGCGGGTTCTGTACAACACGGTCATTCGAGAGCGTCACGGTCTCAGGGCCGAACGACGCGTCTGGGGCGGCAATCCGCGAGATGATGGGCCCCGACCAGGCGCCGGACTGAAAGGTGTAGTGGCCAGCGAGCAGAAGTCCCCACGGACCATCGTGCGTCACGCCGACTCTGACGACATGGTCTTGCCACTGCGCGCTGGCTGTTCCGCGCTGCGTCATGCTGCTGCCGGACAGGCTGTTGACGTCGAGAGTCGACGTGTTCAATCCTGTGGGCGTGCCGATGCCCCTGTTGTTGTCGAACGCTTCCGGCTGGATGAATGACGCCGGATCGTGCGGCTGCCACGTGCCGTCCATGTGGCGCCACTGCCGGACGTAGCTCGCGATGGCCTGCACGCTGTCCGTGCGCTTCGTGAGCGATACCTCGAGCGCGCTGTAGACTGGCCAGTTCCACTCGTTGTTGGCGATCTGGAAGATGTCATTCAGGGACACGTCGTTGTATCCGACGAACACTTGGCCGTCATAGCGCGCGTTGGTTTCAACGATCACCGGTCGATCGCGATATTCACGGTGTACGACATCGACGCCAGCCGCCACATTGCCAGGGAGCTGCCGGCTGTAACCAACGCCCCACTCGTGGACGAACGACTGATGGAGATTCCCGGCGACCGTTCGAGTGGGCGTCAGAGCGAATGTGGGAGGGGTTTCGAAGACCGTCTCGAATGTGCCGTCGAGATCCGAGTCGTAGAGATCACGCAGTCCGAGGCTCGACGTGCCCACGGAGACAGCGTTCTGGGAAGGCTGGTCGTGCACGCGCACCCAATGCGCCCGGGCAACGTTATGACCATCGCCAGTCAGAAGGTAGTTGACGCCAAAGCGGGGGCCAATCTCCGTGCTTCGTTGTGATGTGACGTCAAACAGGAGATCGGTCCAAACGATGCGATCGACGCGCAGGCCGGCATTGACCGTGAGTCGCGACGTCGGCCGCCAGGCATCTTGGATGTAGAACGCATAGTCTTCGCCACGGCGCCGAGCGTCCGTCAGCTCATTGCCGTCGAAGATCAAACGGTGGAACGGCTGAACGCCAGCCTCGAGCCGAGCGAAATCGCGCAGGACCGTTTCTTCGAGCGCGAACCCATCGTTGACGTAGAAGC
>JBOGIN010000267.1:0-4184 GCA_050742275.1 Vicinamibacteraceae bacterium | reverse complement strand
ATTGGTTTCTTCGTGCTCTTCCTTCTTCGTGCTCTTCGTGTCCTTCGTGGTGAATCCCCTTCGTGTCCTTCTTCGTGGTAGCTGCCTGTTTCAGAACTCGTAGCGCACGCCGAGCTGCACCTGACGCGGGCTGTTCGCCAGCGTCGTCACCTGGCCGAAGTTGCTGCTCGTGATCGTCGAGTCGGGGCCGCCCCAGATCACGCGGTTGAAGAGGTTGAACACCTCGATCCGCATCTCGAGCGACGTACGGCCGATGGGGAACGTGCGCGCAATGGAGATGTTCTCGTTGAGAAACCAGGGGCCGCGCTCCTCCGGGTTCCGCACGGTCGCGTTGCCGAAGTCTGCCAGCAGCGCGCCGCCCTTGTATCCCTCGAGATCATCCACCGAGGCGACCGGATCTGGGCGGAACTTGGCTGGATCCCACCAGAGATCGACCAGCGGATCGAACGCGTCGCCCTGGGTGGCTGCGCGCCAGTCGTTGTACTCGGCCACCGTGATGCGGTTACCGCCGCCGAAGAGCGGCAAGCCGTAACCGGGGAACACCGAGAGCGGGTAGCCGGAGGCGTACGCGTGAACGCCGGCAATGCGCCATCCTCCCACGATTTTGGAGAGCAGCCCCTCGCGCAGGAACGGCTTGCCGGCGCCGAACGGCAGCTCGTAGCTGTAATTCAGCTTGATCACATGCGCCTGATCGAACGCCGAGAGCCCCTTCTCCGCGTCGCGGTTGAAGTGGTTCATGGCCTGACCGTCGCCCGCGTTCGCGCGATCCGAGCGCAGCGTGAGCGCCTTCGAGAAGACGTACGACGCCAGGAACGTCAACCCGGACTCGTAACGCTTCTCGCCCTTCAACAAGAACGAATGGTAGCTCGACCTGCCGCTGCGATCGCCGCCGTCAGCGCCGGTGTTGATGGTCTGATACTGCGGATAGGGCCGCAGCGCCTGCGCCACCGACTCCTCCCCAGGGAAACCGGGATACGGATAGGGAATACCCGCCTCGCGGGCGACCGCGGAATCCATCCGCGAGTTCATCAACGTGATCGCGTCCGCCGGCCCGTACCGATCGACGAAGCCATGGAAGATCTCCGGATCGACTTGATTCAGGCTGAGCAGGTTCGTCGTCAGATGCCGTCCGAGCTGCGCGTTATAGCCTGCTTCCACGACGAAGCGCCCAGGCAACTGCCGCTGTACGTTCGCGGTCCAACTGTAGTACTCCGGCAGCCGGCCTGCGTCATACGGCTGCCAGTAAGGGATGTCGCTGCCATTCAGCGTCTCCGGAACGAGAAACGGCGGCTCCGGCCATTCTGGCCACCCACTGTCCCAGTTGAACGCCGAGCTCTCTGGAAAGCCGGGCGCCGTGACGTTGTACCCGCCGATGAACCCATTCCAGTGCGAGCTGCCGCCCGTATTCTTCACCGACCCGAACGTGCGCGCCCCGCTCAAGCGCACGACCGTGTTCGGGTTGACGCTGTACACGAGGCCAAAGCGGGGACTGAATCCCCAAGGCCAGGCGTCGTACAACGACGAGCGTCCGGTCCTGCCAGGCCCCTCGCCGGCAAACTCCGACGCGCCCAACCGGCCGCCCGCACCTGGATTCGGTAGGTTGGGATTGAAGTTGGAATAGCCGTCCGGAAAGTGCCCTTCCCACGTCGGCGGCGTGTACTCGTACCGCACGCCGTAATTGAGCGTCAGCTTGTCGCTCAGGCGCCAATCGTCCTGAGCGTACGCCGCATAGTACTGCCAGCGGTCGGAGACGTAGCGCAACGTCGTGATATCCGACGACTGCACCTCGCCCAGCAGAAAGCTCGCGAAGGCATTGCCCGAGGCGCCTGTCGTGTCGAGCGTGCCGTCCGGCAGGAATCCAGCCGTCGCGCCGCGATTGAAGTTGTACGTGCCAGCCGCGGTGTGCCAACCGTAGCCGTCGTAATGATCTTGTTGGAACGTGAACCCGAACTTCCAGGTGTGCTTCGAGCGCACCCACGTCAGGTCGTCCGTGACCGCCCAGAGGTAATTGCCGGATCCCCCCCACTCCGAGCGGCCCCAGTCGAGATAGTCGTTCGAGAAGTCGATCAACGGAAACAGCTTGTCTGGTCCTGGCACGTTCTGGAGCCCAATGCGACTGCCCCATCCCTGATCGCGGTTGTACGACGCGCGCAGCTGGAACCAGTTGTTGTGGCCGAACGTGACGCGGTTGACCAGGTTCGACGAAACGACACGATCCCAGGTTGCTCGGAACACGTGCGTGTGCGAATCCTCGTCGCGGAAGTTGTTGAGCGGCACCGGCAGCCCGCCGCCCGGACCGCCCGACGGCGGAATGACGAGCACCTCTCCCCAGTGATACAGGAAACCGAGGCGATCCTTCTGCGACAGATTGTGATCGAGCTTGAGGCTGAACTTGTTCCACGGGTTCGTTTGAATCTGGTCACCAGGCGCGTACGTGAAGTTGTTCAGCACACCCGATCGATCGGGGCGCATCGTCGCCAGCTCGAGGACGTTCCTGCTGACTTCGCTGAAACGCTCGACCGGAATCTGGTTGTTCGGAAACGGGTCGCGGATGAACCCGGAGCCAGTGGGATTCGGGCGCGTGGTGGCCGGATCGTAGATCGGGATGAGGCGCCCGCTCGCGTCCCGCCAGCTGGAGAAGTCGCCCTCGTGCATCTCGGCCGTCGGGATCGTCGCAACGCGCGGCGCCGCGGCTGTCTTGTTGCGGTACCCCTCGTACGACGCAAAGAAGAACGTCCGATCGCGGCCGTTGTAGATCTTCGGCAACCAGACCGGTCCGCCGAACACGCCACCGAAGTCATGCTGCTCGAGCGGCGGCTTCTCCTGACCGAGCGCCTTGCTGAAATAGTCGATCGCGTCGAGCGAGTCGTCGCGGAAGAACTCGAAGACCTTCCCCTGCCAGTCGTTCGTCCCGGAACGAGACACGAAGCTCACGGCGCCGCCGCCCGCGTGGCCGAACTCCGCCTTGAACCCATTCGTGTCCACCGCGAACTCCGTGATGGCCTCGACGGAGGGCGAGTTGAGCGTCGTCCACAAGCGCTGCTCGAAGGGCGCTCCCGGCGTGGACGAGACGCCGTCGACCGTCAGGTCCCAGCCGCCTTCCTGGCCGCCCCCAATGACGATGTTGCCGCGGCCCCCGTCGCCGCTGGTCCCCGACTTGGCTTCCGGCGCCACGAGGCTCAAGTCGAGCGGCGAGCGCAGCGCGCCGCCGACCACCAGCGGCAGGTCCTGAATGAACTTGTTGCTGATGGCCGTCGTCACTTTCACGCTGTCGGCCTGAATCTGCTTGGCCTCCGCCGACACGGTGACGGCATCCTCGAGCGCGCCAACGGCGAGCTGCGCATCGACACGCACGATAGCGCCGGCCGTCACATCGATGTTCTCGAGGGTGGTCGTCTGAAAGCCCTGCGCCGAGACAATGACGACGTAGGCGCCAACGGGGAGCTGCGGGATCGTGTAGCTGCCTCGATCGGAGGTCGTGGCCGGCCGCTCGAAGTTCGTCGCGAGATGGAGCGCCCGCACCTCAGCGCCGATGACGACCCCGCCCGACTCGTCCGTCACCGCGCCGGTGATGGTACCGCGATCCGTCTGGGCCGACGCCGTAGCGGCGCACAGACACACCGCCGCGAGCGCGACGAGCACACCGCCCATCCGTGGTCTTGCCGACATGAGGGCTCCTTTCCGCACGCAAGCGTCGCCGACAACGAGGACAGCCTCGGACAGATCCTCGGTTCGGGACGACGACGCAGGCCGTTGCCAAGAGTACAGAAGGCTGACCGAGAACGTCTTTACCTCTGGCCAGCACGACACAGCCGCGGGCGATGCTACTGCCCTGTTGTAGATTCGCCGCATATCGTCGACCGAACCGCCATTCGTGTCAAGCTATCGAGGCATGAGACGATAGTCCGCCATGGGGACTTTCGCTCGACTGATGACAGCCTTGTTCCTGGTGAGCGCTCTCAGTAGCGCAACCGCAGGACCAACTGCACCGCGCGCGAAGATCGACTCCGGCATCATCGAGGGGGTGGCGTCGAGCACAGGCGATGCTCTCGTCGCCTTCAAAGGAATTCCATATGCGGCGTCGCCTGCGGGTGAATGGCGATGGAAGCCGCCGCGTCGCGTCGCGCCCTGGACGGGGGTCCGCGCGGTCCGCGAGCTCGGGCCGGTGTGCCCGCAGACGGACC
>JBOGIN010000266.1:0-6710 GCA_050742275.1 Vicinamibacteraceae bacterium | reverse complement strand
CCGCATGCGCCGTGGCCGCAACGTCGTACGTGTCGTTTGTCACGGAAATTCTTAGCTCTAGCCGGTTGCCCTTGGCCATGACGTCCGCCTGGGCATTGATGACGGCCTGCTGCGGCGTAAAGCCGTTTCGTTCCGCGCTCTGACGACACTCGGTCATAGTAATCGCATTCCCTGGCTTGAATTGAATGATGGCTCGACCTTCATTCAAGCTCACCTTCACCGATTCGACCCCCGGCAGTTTCTCCATGGTCACGCGCACGGCGTGAGCACAGATCGCTCAATCCATGCCGAAGATCGAGAGATCGATTTGTCGATACTCGGCGTGTGCCTCCGCGACGCCGAGCAGCCCCACGGCGATGAACGCCAGCAGTGTTCGCGAGCCCATATGACTGACTCCACTCAGAAGAAGTAACTCACATTGACGGCGTACCGAATGGTTTCTCGCTGCAGGCGTGCTCCGAGATCCCTGTACACCGGAAACTGCACGCCCCCTTCGATCTCGTAGTTCTTGTAAATGCCCAGGGCAGTCGGCCCGAGCAGGACTTGATGTCCGCCTGTGCCCTGGTGCTCGACCCCGTCACGCCGCAGATTGCCCGACTTCTCACCCGTCAGCTCGAGGAATACCCGCCAGTCCCAGTGCGGATACTCCTTCCGCAGCGGCGGCGGCCGATAGCCCCACACCGCGCTGTACGAGAAGATGTCGGGTCGTCGATCCCCGCTGCGCTCCGCAAACCGCGTGTAGCCAATCCCGCCCCACACGTAATGGCTCCGTGATGCGATCCCGCTGGCGATGGCCGTGTAGACGCCTGGCGCGCGGCGCAGATCGCCCGCCATCCCCGCTGGTTTTTGAGGACCAGGCACGATGGGGCCTGCGTACGCGGTGCTCTCGACGCGCGTGCCGACCGCTGTGCCTTGTCGATGGAATCGCCATGCGCCAATCGCTTCGAAATCTCCGGTCCCGGGCATCATCGCCGTGCCGCGGGCGGGCGAGAACGGTGCCGAGGCGAACACCAACGGCGCGGATCCTGACAGCTGCAGATCTTCGGTGAAGCCGTAGGTCAGCATGGCTCGCGTCATGGCGCCGTCGTCACCGTCGCCGGTTCGGCCCATTAGGCCAATGTCGAGCGCCCACCCTCCGGCCGCGTTGGTCGGCGTCGTCATACCGAAGAGCGGGCCGTGTCCGGATGCCGACGCGATGTGAGGCAAGCCGGCGATGGCAGCGGCCACGGCGGCGATCAGCAGCGGCCGCGGCGTGCGGTGCGGAGTCGACATGCGCGTCATGGCTTGTCCTTCGTGATAGACCCGGACACGAGCTCGGCCCGAAACACCCCAGAATCCTCAATCGCCTTCTCGATCTGTTCCGCAGTCGTGTTCTTGGCGTCGTAATGGACGACGGCGAGCTTCGTGTCGAAATCGACGCAGGCCGCCTCAACCCCTGGCTCCTCTTGGAGGACTCGCGCAAGGTGTGCGGCACAACGAGAACAGTCCATGCCGTCGACCTTGAACGCGGCGGTGGTCGTGTTTGACGACGCCGCATGTGACTCGCCGCGGCGCTCGATGCGCCTCACGTTGAATCCGGCATCGCGGACAGCCTCCGTGATCTGATCGTCGGTGAGGTCACCATCAGGCGTGAGGCTCAACGTGGCGGTCTGCTTCTCCAGGTCGACTTTGACGTTGTCCACGGCGGGGAGCTTCCGCAGCCGGCTATCAAGGTGCTGCGCGCACATCGAACAGCTCAGTCCGTTGACCGACACAATCGCCTCCCGTCCGGTGTCGCCTGAAGCGGGCCCGCCCGATACGGAAGCGCGTCCAGACGCACCGCCTATGAGAAGCACGGTGACCGCAGCGGTGACAGCCGCCGCGATAGACCATCCAACGAACGTTACGCGCATCACACTCCTCGCTTTCGTGACGGCCAACCATCTTCCGAGCCAGCCTGACTGAGCTATGACGTGGACAACAGCGTCGAGACGACCTTTTCGACCTCGGAATGTCCGGCGCGCGCGACGACGATCCAGCGCGTGTCGCCTCGCTCCCACTTGAATACCTCACGCTCATCGGTGCTCACCCGATCACAGGGCTGACCCGCCATCGTCAGGTGCTGTACTGGGTGATCGCCGTAGACGATCGGCCACCCAGCAGGCTGCTGGAGCAGCAGGATCTCCTGATCACCCCGCAACGCACGCAGATGAATCAGCGGACAGTCGCGCAGCTCCCTCACGTGCGCGGCATCATTGCCGTCCTGATGCAGCGGGCAGATCACCTTGAACGACGCCTGTTTCAATGCCGTCTCAAGGTCGATTCGGCGAAGCTGATACGTTGCAGCAATCTTGTCAAACTCCGCACCTGACCCGAGCTCGTGCGCAAGTCGCACGAGGTGCAGAGGGTGCGCCGCAGCGGTCCGATTGACGGCTGGTGCGGGAGGATCTTCTGCTTCGCGATCCGGCCACAAGCCAACGGCCGCGACGAGCAGGACCACCGCGACGCCGAGGCCAACTGCGGGATGCGCGAAGACCCAGCGGCGCCACGGCTGCGGCGTGGGCCGAGTCGTCGTCCGCCCGAGGATGTCCGCCGAGAGACCTGCCGGTAGGTCGAGATCCGGAACCGCGCGGGCGAGATTGCGCCCGCGCCGGATCGCATCCAGCTGGCCCGAGCATTCCGCGCATTCTGCGCGATGACGCGTGACACGCGACTGCGCCTCTGGCGTGAGCTCGTCGTCGAGCAACGGTGACAAGAGCGCGAGAAACTGGGAGCACGTCTTCATCGGTGTCTCTGTGGCACGTGAGAAGAACTCAGGTGGCGCAACCGGTGCGCGAGCCTGCTCCGCGCGGCATTCAGCCGCGACGCCACGGTCCCTTCGGTGACGCCCAGGATGTCGCCAATTTCGGAGTACGACAGCCCTTGCATATCCTTCAACACCAATGCCGCGCGCAACTTTGGCGGCAGTTTGGTGATTGAGCGCCGGACGACCTCCGCTTCTTCCTTCTCGAGCAACTGCTGCTCCGGCTCGGGCCCAGTGAACACCGGCTCGGTCCACCCGCTGGTAGGCCGGTCTTCCAGTCGCTCGAGCCGTGTCCGCAGCCATCGCCGGCGGTAGTTCAGCAGATAATTCATCGCCACACGGTACAGCCACGTGCTGAACTTGGCCTCGGATCGGAAACTCTCCAGGTGCTGATGAACCCGAAGAAAAATCTCCTGCGCGGCGTCACGCGCTTCCTCGCGGTCGCCCAGCATCTGGCACGCGAGGTTGTAGACGCGGCGTTCGTAAGTGTGGACGATCGCTTCGAAGCCGCCGTGATCCTCTGGAGCTGAGCGGTCGAGCGCCTGCCGTTGCTCATTGGGCACCTCTATGGGAGGCATGCCATCCCGGTCGTCGGGTCTCATTGGTTAAGACAGCAGGCTGCCGCCGAATCTTCGAAAAATTCCTGTGGCCCTATTCCGTGGGAGTCGCCGTCGCAGGCGTGCTCGAGCCTTGGCGACATGCTACGCCTGCCACCTGACTGGAAGGTCAAGGGCCAAACGCCGGGCGAGCGCCGAGCGTGCCTGTGCCTCGGATACTGCGCCCTCAGAGTGGGCGTCGGCTCAATCCTCTCCAGGAGAGCGCGCTGGACGCCCGAGGTGCTCCGCCAACGATGAGACCACCGAGCACCGCGAGGGCAAACACGCCCGCGGCGAGCGCAATCGTAAACATCGCTGAACCTGGCGGTGTGGTTGTAGAGGTCAACGGCCACGGGCGCGATACAGCAGGAGCAGAGCATCAGCGTCGCGCCGGCCGCACACGCCCGGAGCTGACTGCGAATCGATCGACCCGTAAAGACGCGCGCGAGTCATGCGCGGGGCACGAATGCTCGCACGCTGGCCGCGATGAGCAGACTAAACAGTCACAGGGTGTTGCCCTCCGGAGCCTTTTCGAGATGCGAGGCGATGAAACCGATCACCCCTTCGCGTGTCCGGCCAAGGCGACCCCACACCCGGACTGCAGCGCCGACCTGAATCCTCGCCGCGCTCAGGCCCGACGGAGCGAGGTCCACGAAAACCGTTCCCGTGTCGTCACGAAGCGTCAACCAGCAGCCGAGCAGCGGACATCGGTCGACCATGTGACCCTCCACAACAAGCGTCGGAGCGCTGGCGTCGGTCAGAGCACCGATGTCCGCGGCCGTCATCCTCGTTTCACCGACGGGCGCAGCTGCGCGTGCGACCGCGATCTTCAGCGCGTCGTGAAGATGCATGCCCGCCACGGTGATCCCTCCTGTCCCCACGACGAACGCCAGCAGAGCCCAGACGCGGAGGCGCGGGCGGAACGCAGGCTGGGCCGAGCGCGCGGCAGCGATCGACCAGAGCGCCGCGGCGGTCGCGAGGAGGACGAGGTTCTTCATCACGAATTCCCCCTCCATGGTCAGGAACGGGAACCATGGCTGGAAGACCATCCGAGGCGACGCGATCAAGAGACCGAAGGTGGCGATGAGATGGAGGACAGCCGCCGCCGCTGCGTGTCGTGTCCAGGCGCCAACCAGCAGCGCGATGCCGAGAACCACCTCGAACAGCGCCAGGCCCACGTAGATCGGCAGCGCCTCAAACATCGGGTAGGCGTTGCGAACAAGCGTGGTAACGGGACTCATCCCGACGAGCTTCAAACCTCCGAACCAGACGTACACCACGCCAAGTGACACGCGCAGCAGCCACCCGGTCCGCGCCGTTGCATCCAATGTCGATGTCACGCTCACCGCTCCTGCTCCGTCTTCATGCTGTTCACCGATCACGCGCTCGTGGATCTCCTTCAACGTGTCTGGTTTCCCGGCTTGAGTTCGATACACCCTCGCCCTCCCTGGCGCTCAACATGCATCGACTCCCGTGTTCGCCGGAAGGGGGCGTGCTGTCATTCGTTAGGACCGTGGCAGCGACCGGAATCTTCGAATTTTCTGGCCGTGGCCCCAATGGCTGCGCCTGTGATTGCATGGAGTCGAGGCACAAGAGCAGGGTCTCCGATGAGAGCGTTGACTGTGAACGAGACACGAGTGAATCATCCGTCACGGAAGCAGCGGGCAACCACGTGAGAAAGCCAATGGTGGTGTGGTCACACGGGAAAGAGACCGGCGAATGCCATCGCCCACGCACCGAGGACGATGAGCCAGGTGCCGACGCCGAGCAGAATCCATCCGCCCCATCGCTTCACCTGCGGCGCGTGCGCCCGAAGTGCGGCCACCACCGCTGTCTGAGCCGTGGTTACTGCCAGCGAGAGGCCGAACAGGAACAGGACGATCACCACGGCCGCCGTCGCGAACGCCGCCGTTGCTGCCTCGACGCCGCCGCTCACGAACGCATGTGCGGCCAGACCGGCCAAGATCGGGCCGGTTCACCCGAAGCCGGCGAGCAGATACCCGAAGCCGAAGACCCCAAACCCGAGCACCCGACGGCGACGACGATAGCGAGCCTGAGCGCGCTGCAGCGGACGGGCGAGGACCTCGACCGCGTGCAGAGGATTCGGCAGGACCCCAAGCTGCACGAGGCCAAGCGCGATCAGAACGATCCCCGTACCGATGCGAATCGCGCGACCGGCTGGGCTCGTGAACGTCACGCCAGCAAACAGCACACCGCCACCAAGCGCGATACCCATGCCGACGAACGCCAGAAACAGCGCCGCCCCAACCGACAGTGCCGTGGCAAACGCGAGGCCGGGACCAACGCGGGACGGCGCCCAGGCCGACCTCCCGTTGACGCCGGTCTCACGGGCGAGCAGCGTGACCAGCAACGGAAAGGCGCACGGGGAGAAGAAGGAGGCGATTCCGGCGCCGGCGGCCAACAGGAGAAGTCCGATGCCTTCGGCAGCGGGCAGATTGAAGCGCGGATAGAGCTCGTAGCCGACGTAACCAGCGAGCGCGAGCACAGCAGCGACAAGGACCAAGAGGGCATACCGATGACCCGGAGCAGGAGTAGGAGGAGGTGGCGGTTGCAGCCGCCGTTCTCGCTCGGAGACAATCGTGGCCGGGAAGCCCGCCCGCTCGACACGGTCCCTGATAGTTGTCGAATTGGTCTGTGCTGAATCGAACTCGACCATGATCTGCCGTGCTTGGAGGTCCGTGGTCACGCGACCGACCCCGGGCATCTCGCCGAGGGCCTCCTGAATCGTCCGGGTGCAGCCCTCGCAGTGCACGTCCGGAACCGACAATGCCACCCGCTCCACCGTCGTCTCCTCACAGCACGAGCGCCTCGCCAAGGGTCAGGCCCGTGGCGCACCGCTTCGGTCTGGCCGGGCTTTGCCAGAGCCACCAATACATGCTATTCCTGCTACTTGGGTGGAAGGTCAAGCCGGTCGGCCACAAGCGTCCAGGCGGAGGGTACTTGCCATGTCGGGCCACAACATTGGATGGTACGTCAGCGATCTGGCCGATGAGTTTTTTCTCAATCCCCGCACCATCCGCTACTACGAGCGCGTCGGCTTGCTCAAAGCCTCAACGCGCACGGCCGCGGGTTACCGGGTATACAGCAGCACAGATCGAGACCGGCTGCGATTCATCCTGAAGGCGAAGGCTACCGGCTTGTCACTGGACGAGATTCGCGAGGTGCTGTTGCTGCGGGGCAAGGGCCGAACGCCTTGCCCCCAAGTGCTGGCATTGGTCCAGAGCAAGGTCGAGCGCCTCGATCGACACGTTCACGCGCTGCTCCAGTTCCGGGAAGAGCTCGTCGCACTCCAGCGTGAAGCGGCCGGAAGC
>JBOGIN010000265.1:0-5519 GCA_050742275.1 Vicinamibacteraceae bacterium | reverse complement strand
GCGTGGTGCGGCTCCAGGGGCCGAGGGGCACGACCACCGGCGCGCGTGCGCCGTCGGGCGTGATGAGCGTGAGCGTCGCCTGCGCGTCGGCGGCATTCGGATTCGCGATGAGGACGTACGCCTCGGCGGTGTCGGGGCCGCCGAGCGTGACACCGGCGAGGCCCCAGCGCGTCGCGGGACGGGTGGCGCCGGTGCTCACGTGGCCGCCGTCCCAGGTGCCATTGGCGCCCCACCACATGGCGCGCTCGGCGAGGATGGGCGTCTCGCTCTGGACGCTGATGGCCACCTGCGTCTCGGCGAGCGCGGCATCTTCCTGGTCCACCCAGATGGTGCGGCGGCTCTCCGGTCCGAGCGTATAGGTGCGCACGATGGGCTCGCCGGTCGGGAGGAGATAGCGCACCGTGGCGTCGACCGGTTCTGTGCCCGGATTGGCGAGCAGGAGGAAGAGGTCGAAGAAGGCGGTGGCGCCTTCGGCGAAGTGCCACGAGGTCGTCGGTTCCGTCACGGCCGCGGCAATGGTGCCGGCCGTGAGCGGCTGCGCATCGTTGGTCGTGAGATAGAGCGCGCGCTCGGCGACGATCGGCACGCCGTTGGTCGAGACGATGTGCGCGCTGACCTCGGTCTCGCCGAGCTCGGGATCGGGGGTGACGCCGTCGGCGGCGACGTTCACGAACACGGTGCGGCGCGTGTGGGGGCCGACCGTGTAGGTACGGGGCACAGGCGGCTGCTCGCCGCCGCGGTAGTAGGTGGCCGTCACCTCCGCTGCGGCGTCGCTGGGGTTATAGAGCAGGTAGAAGAGTTGGAAGGTGCCGGTGGCGCCTTCGGTGAACCACCATTCCGTCTGCGGCGTGGCGACGCCGGCGCTCTCGTGGCGGCCGTAGTGCCGGCCGTCCCACTGCATGGTGCGGGAGGTGACGAGCGTCTGGTCCGCCTCGATGGCCGTAGCAAAGCCAACCCACTCCGCGGGCAAGAAGGTCTCGGGATCGACGACGACCTGCGCCCCCGCGGGAATGGTCACGCTGTGCGGCACGACCTCGCCGGCCTCGCCGGCAAACGACAGCGTCGCGGAGGCGTCCTCGTCGGTCGGATTGAAGAGGGCAAAGGTGGTGTCGAAGAACGCGCCGACGGCCCCTTCGCCGAAGTAGCGCGTGTAGGTGGCGGTCAGCGGCGTCGCGGTGAAGGTGACCTCTTGATCCGTTTCGAGCGGATCGAGGCGCCGCGAGGCGGGCTGCACATCGTAGTCGGGATGCGTTGGGGTGACGGTGTAGCTCCCGCCCCAGGTGAGATCGGTAAACGCAAACGCGCCATCGTCGCCCGTGATCACCTCACGCTGGTCGTTGCCGCTCAACGTGACGGTCACGCCGGCGAGCGGCGCGTTCTCGTCATCGACCACCGTCCCGGTGATGGTGAGCAGCACCGCCGTCGCGCTGAAATCAGCGGTCACGTCTGCGCTGAGATCCTCGAACGTCTGCGACTGGGGGATGAAGGTGTACCCGTCCAGATTCGGCGTCACGGTATAGTCCTCACCCGCGGCGAGACCTGCGAACGTGTACTCGCCCTGATCGTCGGTCGTCTGCGTGCCGCCCGGCCCGCCGGTGAGGGTCACTGCGACACCTGGTAGGGCCGTGTCCGTCTCATCTCTAATCGTCCCGCTGATGGTCCACGTGCGAGGCGCGACGCCGCTGCCGGTCAGCGCCACCGTGGCGGGACTCTCGGGGCCGTCGTGGACGACGGCGAGGATGGCCGCCTTGGCCCCGGGGGACGCCGGCGTGAATTGCAGCTCGATCTCGCAGGAGTCGCTAGCCGCGAGCTCAGCGTCAGCGCAGCGATCGTCGACGATCGTGAATTGCGTTGAATCGTCGCCTGTGATCGTTGCCGGATCGACTATGAGGGTGCCCTCGCCAGCGTTGGTTACCATCACTGTCTCGGTGGCCGACAGCTCGTCGACCATCACCTCACCGAAGTCGATCGCCTCCGGTACGGTACCCGCCGTGGGCGAATCGGTGCCGGGGCCGACCGCGACACCCACGATACCGGGGGGCAGGTCGGGGATGAAGTTGCCGTTCGCGGCGTCGGGGTCGTCGAGGTCCGCGCGCCCGATCGCGTCCCCGTTCGCCCAGTAGAGATGGGAGCCGTCGACCGCCACGTCGAAGTCGGCGCCCGCGTCGGTGATGAACTGCGGGTTCGCGCTGTCGGGGTCCTCGAGGCTCGCGCGGCCGATGGCGCCGTCGATGGCGGCGTTCGTCCAGTAGATGTGCTCGCCGTCGACCGCCAGGCCCCGGGGATCGCTCACGCCGGTGATGAAGCTCGGGTTCGCGCTGTCGGGGTCGTTGAGGCTCGCGCGGCCAATCGCGTCGGTGTTGATGTCCGTCCAGTAGATGTACTCGCCGTCAACCGCCACGAACTGGGGGTTGCTCAAGCCTGCGATGAAGTTCTGGTCGACGACGGTGCCATTGAGGGTAGCGCGGCCGATCGTGTTGGTGCCAGAGTTCACCCAGTAGATGTGCTCGCCGTCGACCGCCACGCCTATGGGGTCGCTCGCGCCGGGGATGAAGTTCGGATTCGCCCCAGTGCCGTCAAGGTTCGCGCGGCCGACCGTGTCCCCGTCGGCGTTCGTCCAGTAGATGTGCTCGCCGTCGACCGCCACGCCGTAGGGAACGCTCGCCCCGGTGACGAAGCTCGGATTCGGCTCGCTGCCGTCGAGATTCGCGCGGCCGATTGCGTCGGTGCTCCCCCAGTAGATGTGCGTCGGCGGCTCCTGCGCGAGGGCTGGGGTTGCGTCCACCCACGGCGCCGCCACCATGACCAGCGCAGCGATCCGCAGCGCCCGCCAGAGCACCCGGTCTGAGCTCCAGGCGACCTTGCGGGCGACCAGGTCCTCGGCCAAGACTCGGCGGGCGGGGCGCAACGTAGCAGGTGGTCGGGGCGTCATGGGCGTGTTCCTCCTGGCTTTACGGTGAACCGGCGCACTGCGCCGCGCGGGCGACTGACCGGCGCCAGTATGGAGGGGGTCCGCGAAGAGGGGAATGGGGGAAAGTACCGTATTCGTCTAGGCAGGATTGCCTATTTCGCGTAGGTAGGATTGCCTATGGGCTCTCCGATGCTATTTCGCTTTCGAGCCCGCGCGAGCGAGGGCCTGCTCGAACGCAGGCAAGAGGTCGCTCTGTGCGAGGGCCGACTCGAGCATCTGGAGGAGGTGCAGGGTGCGCCTCGTGTCGACGGCCGTTTCCTGGACGCGCAACAGCGTAACGACATCTTCGAGATCCTTCGGTCGGCCTGCGAGCACTTTCATCACGATCAGATCCGTGACGTCGACCACGGGGACGTCCACCCCGTCGATGACATGTCGCCTGGCGCGCGCAAGGAACTCGTCCTCGATGCCGGGACCGGCCAGGACGACATCGACCGGGAGCCTCGTGGCCTGATGGACAAACGGAAGGACCCGGCTCTGTGCCGCGAAGACCGGGTCGGGGATGCGCTGGAGAAACCCGCTCCGTTCGAGCGACTCGACCAACGAGGCGATGGGCAGTCGATCGGGTGTTCGAACCGTCACGTCTACGTCGGCCGTGAGGCGCGCCACGCCGTAGACGATGGCGGCTTGCGCTCCAAAGAGGTACCAGTCGACCTGGCTGGCCGCGAAGGCCGAGCTGAGGTCGGCGAGCAGATCAGCGACCGGCGAGCGCACGTGTCGCGCGATCCAATCGATCGCGAAGTTGCAGGTGGTCGGCGAGATCCGCGGCGCGGTCGCTGGGAGAGGGATAGTCTGGCCGCACCGCGCGCATATGGAGCAGCAGTGCCGTAGACGCCGTCCTTGCAGGCGCCGGGCCGTGATGGCGGTACTGCTCCACCCAATATTCGATCTTGTGATGAGCGGCAGCCGACCAATCACGGCGGGCAAAACGTCTCAGATTGTCGGCATTCACGCCTTTATTCTACTCGACAAGCGCCCGCCGCCCCGCCGTCCGCCGCTGAATCCGCATGATGTAGCCCTTAGTCCACACCAGGTGTAGAGTACACGTCTGAATATTCCTATAATGAAGCGCTAACGTCTCGATGTCGAACGCATGGACACTCTCGCTGGCCTATGGGATCGCCGCGCTGGCCGCGCTGGAGGTCCTCTATCTCCTGCTCCGGCGCATCCTGCCGGGGTTCCACCTGCGTCTCGTCTACCACCTGTGGGTACTGAGCCTCGCCGCGGTGATCGCGCTGAGCGTGGCGGGTGTCGACCGCGACGCACTCGGCTGGAAGCTCGCCGCCAGCGCCGCGGCGATGCTCTCGCCCTGGGTCCTCTTCGCGCTGTTCAACGCGGCGGTGCTCAAACGCCCCTGGCGTCCCGAAACACCCTTCCTGCCGAAGCTCGCACGGGACGTTCTGACCATGGGCGTGGTGATTGCGGGCGGCCTGGCCGCCGTCAACATCATTTTCGGCATGGACCTGCAGGCGGTCTTAGTTTCCTCCACCGTGCTCTCCGCCGTCGCCGGTCTGGCGCTGCAGGACGTGCTCAAGAACATCTTCGCCGGCGTCGCGCTCGATCTGGAGAAGCCGTTTGCGCTGGGAGACTGGCTGATCCTCGACGGCCAGACGCCCGTGCAGGTCATGGACATGAGCTGGCGTACCACGCGGTTGCGCACAAGGGAAGGGCTCGAGATCCACGAGCCAAATGCCCAGATGTCAAGCGCCCGGCTCTTGAACTACGGAGCGGGACGGTGGCCCGTGGCGCAGACCTTTCGCCTCGGCCTGCCGTACGACGCAGCGCCCGCCGACGTCAAGCAGGCGCTCAAGGTCGCCGCGCACTCGGTTCCCGGCACCGCGGAGCACCCTCCGGTCGTCGTCTTCCTCGAAAGTTTTGGCGACCACGCGATCACGTACTACATGCGCGTCTGGACGCGGAATGTCGCCGACATCCCAGAGTTTCGCGACGCCGTCCAGTCACGACTCTGGTACGAGCTGAAGCGCCGCGGATTGAGCATCCCGTTTCCGGTTCGGACAGTCCATCTCCACTCGGCGGAGACCATGGCGATGGACGAGCGTCGCGGCGAGCACGAGCGGGCGCTGACGCGGTTTGCCGAGCTGGAGCTGCTCCGCGGTCTCGACCCCAAGATTGTCCGAACGCTTGCCGAAGGTGCCACCCGGCGCCAGTACGACAACGGTGAGATCCTCGTGCGGGAGGGAGAGGCGGGGGAGTCGCTCCTGGTGATCGACGAAGGCGCAGCGGTGGTGACGAAAGCCTCCAACGGGCGTGACGGACTCCAGGTCGAAGTTGGCCGGCTCGGTGACGGCGATTTCTTCGGCGAGGGGTCGCTGCTGACGGGCGCGCCACGCGGTGCCACCGTGCGCGCCGATGGCGGGTGTATCGTGCTGGAGATCGCCAAGCCGCAGCTCGCCAGGATCCTCTCCGCCGATCCCAGCGTGGCCGGCGCCTTGAGCCATGCGCTCGCGATGCGTCAGAGCGCCACGACCGCCTCGCTCGCAAGCCACGACGAGCGGCTGCGGAGCGCGGTCCCGGCCCCGAGCGAGGC
>JBOGIN010000264.1:0-1588 GCA_050742275.1 Vicinamibacteraceae bacterium | reverse complement strand
ACGCTTGGCGTCCATCCGATCACTGACATCGACGTAGAAGTGGGGAGGATGCGCTCGCCCAGCGAATCCGTGCCCTCCACGGGATCGGCGTAATAAAGAGCGGGCGTAGCAGGGACCGGCCGTGCCGGCGGCACGCGTCTCGTCTGGTACAGGGGCATCGCAGCCGCGAACACGGCGGCGCGGACGACGCGGGCGGTCTCTTCGTGATCCAGCATGTAGTCCGCCGGTGAATGCGTGATCACGACGTCAGGCACGAACGTCCGGAGAAGCTCGACGACGCTGCGGACGCTGTGTCTGTCGGCGAACACTTCGATGTCGATCGCGCCGGCGCACGCGTACCACGCACCGATGGAATCAGCTGCCGCCTTTGCTTCAGCATACCGGATGCGGGAGATCTCTTCCTTGGTTCGCGTCTCGTTGGAGCCGCAGTCACCGGCGGTCATGGTGACGATACCCGTCTTCCAGCCCTCGGCGGCCAGGCGCAGCAATGTTGCGCCGACCAGAATCTCGGCATCGTCGGGATGTGCCATGACAACGAGCACGCGAGGGGGCGTCTCGGACATCGGCTTTCACATCAGAGGTCGCCACGCCATGTCGCACATGGTCACTGGTTCCTCGCAAAGGGATCCTAATGCAGCTCGACGGCGGTGCTGCCAAGGCCGCCGCGGTAGAAGTGGAAGCACACGTTGGGGTGGCCCGCTAGCAGGGACATGGGAACCGACGTATCCACGATCCTCTCTGCGATCATCAACGTCGTCAGGCGGAGCCCGAAGGGATTGTCATGAGCGCCGGCATGCCAGATGGACACGTTCTCCGCTTTCCAGGTTTCCACCGGGCCGACGGTCACCGCCTGTTGCGGAACCAGCCACAAATTGCCGTTGCCAGACGTCCGTGCGTTCTGAAGGAGCGTGAGGGGATGGAGGTCGACGACGCGGGTCGAGAGCGCGAGATACTCCTCGGGCGACGGCGGCTCGTCCTGATATCGGCCGGTGCGGGGAACCGGATCGTTGAAGGCCCAGTGCTTCACTTCCCCCTGCCCGCCCTGCATCACGGCGCAGTGGATGTGGTCGAAGCTCCGACGGTAGTCACCAGACTGACAGGTGGGGAAATGGATGTTCTCGGGTGGCATGGCGAGCCGCTTGTCGATTCGATTGAAGCAAAGCTCCAAATTGGTCCGCGCGAAGGAAAGCGGATGCGAGGACGGCACGACCTTCCCGTCGATCGCCCACTCGTCCATGGCCCAGAAGTGCGCATCTCGCAGGCTGAGCCCGAGCTCGTTGACCAGGCGTGCGACGAGCGGGAGCTGCTCGGTCGGTCCGATCGGACCGCAGATGCCCACGGGACTGTCGGCCGTCGAGCGCGACCAGGCCGAGATGTACTCGAGCGCTTCCGCGAGATAGAACTCTTCGAGGGTGTCGTAGAATCGGATTTGAAATCCCTCGCGTGCGAGGCCCGCCAACCGCTCCGGCGTGAGGCGCGCAGCCGCCTTCAAGATAGCCTCGTCGAGCGTCGTGTAGTCCCACCAGCCCCGCGCGATTTTGCTTAGATGTCTCATTACGCTATCGCCCTCGAATGTGCGTATCTGAGA
>JBOGIN010000263.1:0-1650 GCA_050742275.1 Vicinamibacteraceae bacterium | reverse complement strand
GAACAGTTCTTGCTGAAGCGCCCGGATGTCGCCAAAGTCCTGCGGCTCCGGTTCGATGACCGAGGCCGCCAGTTGTATGCCGCCAAATCCATGCTCGAGAGCCGGGACGCCTCCATGGCTACCGCTTAACCCCGGGGAAGGAGTACGTACGCATGTCTCGCCGACCCGCATCCCTCCTGCTGCTGCCTCTCGTGTGGTTCCTCACGTTTTGCGCGCTGCCGGCCCAGGCGCAAACCGACGAGGACGGACACGGCAGCCGCCGTATCCACTATGGTTCGCACTCCATCGTGCCCCTGAATGCCAAGCTCCGCTACACCACGCTCATCATCCTGCCGCAAGAGGAACAGATTCTGGATTTCCTCTGCGGCGACAAAGATTACTGGCAGGTGTCCGGAGTGCAGAACTACGCCTTCGTGAAGCCCGCGAAGGAGGGCAGCGAGACGAACGTGAATCTACTGACCGCGAGCGGCAACGTCTACAGCTTCATCGTGAAGGAGATCTCTCGTAAGGACGCCGTGCCTGATCTCAAGGTCTTCGTCGAGCCCACGGACACCGCGATGTTAGGCAGCCTCCAGAGCCCGCCCAAGTTCGTCGCGGCTGGCGAACTCGAACAGCTCCGCACCCAGCTCACCCAAGTACGCACAGAGGCACGAGCCGAAGTCGAGAAGACGCTCGCCACCTACCCGAGCACGCTTCGGTTCGACTATCGCTTCAAAGCAAACGACGACCCCTTCTATCTACAGCAGGTGTGGCACGACGGCAAGAACACGTACATCCGCGCTCGCGCCTCAGAGCTTCCGGCGCTGTACGAGCTACGTGACGGGAAGCCAAACCTCATCCAGTTCACGGTTCAGCACGGTGTCTACACTGTGCCGAAAGTGTTGGATCAGGGCTACCTCACGATTGGCAAGCACAAAACCGAGTTCCGTCGCGAACGCTAGCACCCGAGGTACGACATGGTGCCTTCCCACCCCTTCCGCGATCGGCTCTATGCCACGCCGGACACGAGCGGCGCGGGTCCGAGTACCTCTCCTCCACCGATCGACGACCGTCGCCAGCGCCCGGCTGGTGTCATCCCACGACGGTTGCAGACCTGGGCCGTGATCACGGTCGCTCTGCTCATGCTGTTCATCATGTTCACCACGCGGCCGGCACCACCCGGATCCGCCACTGACATCAACACCGCCGGCGATCCGACCCTCGATACCCAAGACCAGCAACGCGCCGCGCAGACGGCCATTGAACAATACCGCCGCCAAGTCGACGAGCACCAACGCCTCCTCGACCAGCGCCAACGTACGAGCTCCGAGGCGGCGAAAGAGTCGGTCGACGATGCCTACAGCGCCTCTCCAGCGCCGCCTCGGGATCCAATGGCCGATGAACGCAAGCGGCGTGAGTACGAGAGTCTCTTCGCGTCCAGCGTCGCCCATAGTGTGCGCGGGACGGCAGGAAGCACTCCGGGACGCTCACAGACGTCAACCGGTACCAACGTAGACGACACCGACCCAACAGCTCCGAGCCGGTTTGACCCCAACATCGCCGCCGCCGTTGCTCTGGCGCTTCAACAACAGCAGATCAACGACGGGACTGGGGCGTCCGAGCCAAGCACGCTCCCAGAACCAGTGGCGACAACACCAAGCGCAGCTGCAC
>JBOGIN010000262.1:0-3596 GCA_050742275.1 Vicinamibacteraceae bacterium | reverse complement strand
GAACGCATCCTGCCGCGCGCATCAGACCTGTGGGTACAGGCGGCGCTCGATTACAAGCAGCGACTGCAGCAGCTGTTCTTCCCGGAAGGAATTGCGTTCGACGGAAATCGATTCAATCGAACCGCCGTAACGGCACCACTTTTCAACTATTTGGCGCCGTCCGAGAGTGCTGATGAAAGAGTGGTGAGCCGCGAAGGACTCGAACCTTCAACCCGCAGATTAAGAGTCTGCTGCTCTACCAATTGAGCTAGCGGCCCACACGATACGCGGCGCGATTGCGAGCAGGGCGCTCACTGCCGCGAACCGCAATCGTAGCATGTGCTTCTGACCTCGTTCAACCCTCGCGGCAAATGGCCCCAACGGAGCCTCGAAGTGCCACCCGTGGACCGCGTGAGCCGCCGTCCGCGGGCACGGAGAGCCCGGTGATCGCGTATGCTCGACGAGATGATGCCGCGGGCCCGCCTCCTGCTTGCCGCTCTTGCGTTTGCCTGGCTTGGCCTTCTCGCCGGCGTTGCCATCGAGGCTGTCGTGAAGTTCGATGCCCCAGGCCTGACCCGTGCTGTCGGACTGTCGGTGGGGAAGGTCGTGTTCGCGGCCATTGCCGGCGTCGAGCGAATCCTGTTCGCGGTGGCCGCCATCCTGGCGTTCGTGGCTCGACCGCCGAAGCTCGCGCGGATCCTGCTCGTCGGCATCGGCGCCGTGCTGCTCGTGGAACAGGCGTGGTTCTTTCCCGTGCTCGCCGCACGCACGGACATGGTCATCCAGGGGCAGACGCCACCGCCCTCGAGCACGCACATGCTGTACGTGGCCGGCGAGGCCATCAAATTAGTCCTGCTGACCGCCATGGGCTGGACGCTGCTCCGCGGCGCACAGCCCCCCAAGGAGCGGTGATTCCTGATATTTGCACCGAGATGGTATCTTGCGACGATGGAGCCACCCCACACCGACGTCAGCAGCCGGCCGGCGATTCTGTTCGATCTGGACGGTACGCTGGTCGATAGCGTCTACGAGCACGTCCTGGCCTGGCGGGAGGCGCTGGAGACCGCCGGCATCCGCTTGTCGGTGTGGCGCATCCATCGCCGAATCGGCATGAGCGGCGGTCTGTTGATCAATGCGCTGCTTCGCGAAACGGAGGCGAGGCTGAACGCAGACGAGGTGGTTCAGCTCCAGCGAGCGCACGCACAGGCGTACGCCCGTCTGGTGTCGCAGGTTCGACCGTTGCCCGGTGCGCGCGAGCTGCTCGACTCGCTTACCAAGCTGGGCGTGCCCTGGGCGATTGCGACCAGCGGCCGGATGGAGAGCGCGCGACCGGCCCTCGAGTCATTGGGGCTGCACCCGGACACCCCGGTGATCACCCGCGACAAGGTCGCGCACGCCAAGCCGGATCCTGATCTGTTCCTCGCGGCGGCTGACAGGCTTGGCGTCGACATCGCGCATTCCGTTGTCGTCGGCGACAGCGTCTGGGACCTGCTCGCGGCGCGGCGCGCTAAGGCGTTGGGGATTGGCCTGCTCTCCGGCGGCTACGGCGAAGAAGAGCTCGTGCGCGCCGGCGCGTATCGCGTCTATGAGGATCCCGCGGGACTATTGCGCCATCTGGACGAAGTCGGCGTAAGGGGAGCGTAGCTGAATGAAATCTCGTAACGTGCGCGGTGTGATCTCTTCAGCGAGGCTTCTCGGCGCAGCGTGTCTCGTCAGTCTGGCCGTCGTGGGATGCGACGATGACTCACCCAGCGGTCCGGGTGCCCCCGGGTTCCTCTCCGGTGTGTGGCGCGGAACCATCACCCTGAACGTTGGCGCCGAGCCGGCCGTGGCGGGTGACGTCTCCTGCCTGTTCACACCACGGGGAGACGGTGACGAGCCGCACGCAAGCGCGACGTGCAACATCCAAAGCGCGTGGCTCGACACGAGCTTCGGCGGAGACGTGATGCTCGACGATACCGAGCCGCCAACCGCGCTCCGGCTCGACACGACCTACAGCTCGCCCCGCGGCTGCGTCGGCACCCTCCATCTCGACGGGCAGGCGACCGAGACCCGCGTCACGGCCACCGCAAACGGCGTCGACTGCGACAACCTCCCCTGGACCGCGAATCTCGAGCTCGTGCAGGCGCCCTAGACATGTCAGAGCTGCTCCTCGGAGTGGGACTGTTCGCGGTCGTGCTGCTCGTGTCTGCGCTCGCCTCCGGCATCGTCGAGCGGGCGCCGCTGTCGTTGCCGATCATCTTTCTCGGCTTCGGCCTGGCGCTCGGCTGGACGAACGTCCTGCAGCTGGATCCGCATCATCCGGTGCTCGAGATCGTGGCCGTGGTGAGCCTGACGCTCGCGCTCTTCCTGGACGCGGTCAAAGTGCAAGTCGACGAGCTGAAACGAGAATGGCGAGTGCCGTTTCTCACCCTGGGCCCCGGCACGATCCTCATCATCCTCGGGACCTGCGAAGCGGCCGTGCAGCTCCTTTCGTTGTCACGGCTGGAAGGACTGCTCATCGGGGCGGTGCTGGCCTCGACCGATCCCGTGGTGCTGCGCGACGTGGTGCGCGACACGCGGCTGCCGCGCCCCGTGCGCCGCGCCCTGAGCATCGAGGCGGGCATGAACGATCTCGTCGTCCTGCCCATCGTCCTGGTCTTGATTGCGTTGCTCACCGGGCGCGCGAGCGGCGCTGCGGATTGGGCCGGCTTGCTCGTGCGGCTGCTGGTCGTGAGCCCCCTGGTGGGCCTGATCGTCGGCGGCGTCGGCGCGCGGCTGGTCGGGGCCGTCGACCGGCGCTTTCCCATTCGTCTCGAGTTTCAGGCGCTGTATGGAATCGGCCTCGTGCTCGCCGCGTACTTCGCCGGGCAGGCCGTGGGCGGCGACGGCTTCCTCTCGGCGTTCTTCGCCGGGCTGGCCGTGACCCTCTTCAACATCTCGCTGTGCGAGTGCTTCCTCGACTACGGTGAGACCACCTCCGAGATGATGATGCTCATGGCCTTCATCCTCTTTGGCGTGGTGCTCTCATCGCTCGTCACACGCGTAGCGATCGGGCCGGCGCTGCTCCTGGCCGTGATCGCCCTCGTCTTCGTGCGGCCGCTGGTGATGCGCCTCGTGTTGCAGCGCGCGCACATGAGCGGCGCCGCGCGCGGCTTCATCGGCTGGTTCGGTCCGCGCGGCTTGAACTCGCTGCTCCTGGCGCTGCTGGCCGTGCAGGGCGGCGTGCCGCGGGGCGAGGAGCTGTTGGCGCTGACCGGTGTCGTCGTTCTCGTCTCCGTCGTGCTGCACGGCATGTCTGCCACGCCGCTCGTCAATTGGTACAGCCGCCGCGCCGCCGAGAGCGTGCTCGCAGAGGAGCGCGAGGGGACCTTTGGCGGGCTGTTCGAGGAGTCGCCCAAGGACGTGGGGTTCATCACGCCCGAGGATCTCGCGGCGATGCTTCAAGGGCCGCAGCCGCCGATCGTCATCGATGTGCGAGCGCGGGCGCACTTCGAGGCGGAGCCGGAGCTCGTTCCTGGCAGCATCCGCGTAGCGCCCGACCGCGTCGAGGAGTGGGCGGCAAACCGCGCGAAGGATCGGAGCGTCGTTGCCTACTGTTCTTGACCGGACGAAGCCACGAGCGCCCGTGTGGCGCG
>JBOGIN010000261.1:0-2958 GCA_050742275.1 Vicinamibacteraceae bacterium | reverse complement strand
GACTGGGACTATCCGCGCGACCTCGGCGATCCGGGTGTCTTTCCCTACACGCGCGGCATCCACGCCACGGGCTATCGGGGCAAGCCGTGGACGATGCGGCAGTTCGCCGGATTCGGGACGCCGGAGGAGACCAACGGACGCTACAAGGAGCTACTGGCGGCCGGCGGCACCGGGTTGAGCGTTGCTTTCGATCTGCCCACGTTGATGGGACGCGATCCGGACGACGCGGTGTCGCTGGGCGAGGTCGGTAAATGCGGCGTCAGCGTGGCGTCGCTGGCCGACATGGAGCGCCTCTTCGAGGGCATCGACCTGTCGGCGATTACCACGTCGATGACCATCAACTCGCCCGCGGCGATGATCTTCGCGATGTATCTGGTGGTGGCCGAGAAAGCTGGGGTCGATTGGCGCCAGCTCTCGGGCACGATACAGAACGACATCCTGAAGGAGTACATCGCACAGAAGGAGTACATCTATCCGCCGCGGCCCTCGATGCGGTTGATCACCGACGTCTTTGAGTTCTGCACGCGGGAGGTGCCACGATGGAACTCGATCTCCGTCAGCGGGTACCATATTCGTGAAGCGGGCGCGACAGCGGCGCAGGAGCTCGCGTTCACCCTGCGCGACGGCATCGAGTACGTGCAGTGGGGCGTGGACGGCGGCCTGGACGTGGATGACTTCGCTCCGCGTATCTCGTTCTTCTTCAACGCGCACAACGACTTCTTCGAGGAGATTGCCAAGTACCGCGCGGCGCGCCGCATCTGGGCGCACGTGATGCGCGATCGATTCGGCGCCAGGCAGGAGCGATCGTGGAAGCTGCGCTTCCACAGCCAGACCGCGGGCGTGTCGCTGACCGCCCAACAGCCGTACAACAACGTCGTTCGAACGACGATCCAAGCGCTCGCGGCAGTCCTCGGTGGGACGCAATCGCTCCACACGAACTCGTTGGACGAGGCGCTGGCCTTGCCGAGCGCGAAGAGTGCCACGCTCGCCTTGCGGACGCAGCAGATCATTGCCCACGAAAGCGGGGTGACCAACATGGTCGACCCGTTGGGCGGCTGCTACTTCATCGAAGCGCTGACGCGCGATCTCGAAGCGGAGGCGTATCAGTATTTCGAGACGATCGACCGGATGGGCGGAATGGTCGCCGCCATCGAGCAAGGCTATCCGCAGCGCGAGATCGCGGAAAGCGCCTATCGATTCCAGCAGGCCGTCGAGCGCAAGGAGCAGATCATCGTGGGGGTGAACGAGCTCGTACAGGAGAAGCAGCCACCGATCGACCTCCTCTACATCGATCAAGAAGCGTCGGACACCCAGTGCCGGCGGCTAGGCGAGCTGCGCGCGACTCGCGATCCTGCCGCCGTGCAGCGCGCGTTGCATGCCTTGCACGAGGCCGCCCGAGGCCGCGACAACGTGATGCATCCCATCCTCGACGCCGTCCGAGCTTACGCCACGCTCGGCGAGATGTGCGATGCGCTGCGTGAGGTCTGGGGCGAGTACGAGGAACAGCCGACGGTCTAATGCGGAAGATACGCGTCATTGTTGCCAAGCCTGGCCTCGATGGCCACGACCGCGGCGCGAAGGTCATTGCCCGGGCGCTCCGCGATGCCGGCATGGAGGTCATATATACCGGCCTGCGGCAGACGCCAGAGCAAATCGTGGCCGCCGCGCTGCAAGAGGATGCCGACGTCGTTGGCTTGTCGATCCTTTCCGGGGCGCACCTTCACATCTGCCCGCGCGTGATGGCGCTGCTCGAGCGGCACGACCTGGATGACGTCCTGGTCGTCGTGGGCGGGATCATTCCGGACCAGGATGTCGGAACACTGCAGGAAATGGGCATTCGCGGTATCTTCATCCCCGGGACGCCCATGCAGCAGATCGTGGACTTCATCAACACCAACGTCCGGAAGGACTAACGGCTTTGACCCATTGGCGTGAACCCAGTACGATGTGGCCCTATGCCGGACGGCCCGACGCTCGACCAACCCGTCATTGCGCCAGATAAGCCGGCGCTCGAAGGCCTCGAAGCCAAGTGGATGACGCGGTGGGAGGCCGACGGGATCTACCGGTTCGACCGATCTCGGCCGCGGGCCGACGTCTACGCCATCGACACGCCGCCGCCCACCGTGAGCGGCACCCTGCATATTGGTCATGTGGCGTCGTATACGCACACCGACGTCATCGCGCGCTTCCAGCGGATGCGGGGAAAGTCTGTCTTCTACCCAATGGGCTGGGACGACAACGGCCTGCCAACCGAGCGTCGCGTGCAGAACTACTACGGGGTCCGCTGTGACCCGTCGTTGCCCTACGATCGGCATTTCGTGCCGCCCGAGAAGCCTGGGCGGGAGGCCATTGCCGTATCGCGCCCCAATTTCGTGGAGCTCTGCTCCAAGCTCACCGCCGAGGATGAGAAGGCGTTCGAGGAGCTCTGGCGCCACCTGGGGCTGTCGGTCGATTGGTCGATGACGTACGCCACCATCGACAAACGGGCCCAACGCGCGTCACAGCGGGCGTTTCTGCGGCTGCTCGCGCGTGGGCTGGCTTACCAGGTGGAAGCGCCCACGCTGTGGGACGTTGACTTCCGGACCGCGGTCGCGCAGGCGGAGCTCGAGGACCGCGAGGTTCCGGGAGCCTATCACCGCATCCGGTTCGCTCGCGTGGACCAGCAGGGCGCGGTCGAGATCGAGACAACCCGGCCCGAGCTCATTCCGGCGTGCGTTGCGCTGGTCGCCCATCCGGACGACGAGCGGTATCGGCCGCTGGTCGGATCCGAGGTGGTGACACCGCTGTTCGGCGTGCGCGTGCCGGTGCGTGCGCACGAGCTTGCCGATCCGGAGAAGGGCACTGGCATCGCCATGATTTGCACGTTCGGCGACTTGACCGACGTCATCTGGTGGCGAGAGCTCCAGCTGCCCGTGCGTAGCGTGATCGCGTCGAACGGGCGCGTGCGCTCCGTAGCCT
>JBOGIN010000260.1:0-2347 GCA_050742275.1 Vicinamibacteraceae bacterium | reverse complement strand
GCATGCTTCTCTTCGAAGGGCCGCGCCAGCACGACGACCTCGCGTGCGCGTCGCGGCGCCAGCCGAAACCCCCGCTTCGTCGCGCTCAGGCCGGCCAGTGTCCGAAGCGCCGTGCGAAGCCGTCCGACCTCCACGCGCAATCGCGCGCGATGCGATTCGTCGGCGAGCTTCGCTCCAAATGCGCGCACAACGAGCAGCTCCCTCGGCGCGTCTCCGGGCCACGCTTCGCTCAGCGCGCGAGCGAGCGCGAACAACACCGGACGCCTTGCGAGCGAGACCGCCGCACGCGCGTCACGCACGACACGACGGCACGCGTCCACGACGAGCGCTTTCGACGCCAGCAACGCTTCGACCTCCTCGAGCAGGAGAGGTCGCTCCTCGCCACTCGCAATCAAGCGCGCGGCAGGCATGTTCAAGACCCGGGATGCACTTTCGACCTCGGCCGTCAGCGCAGGGATGCGTGCCTGGTGGGCTGCGCGCTCGGCCCGCGCGAGCGCAGCGCGCGCCGCCCTCGTCCTGAGGCGACGGAGGGCGATCCCCGCAACCACCAGCTCGTGGGCGGTCCTCGACGCGGGAGGGAAGGATGAGGGGTCGAGCTCGGCCAGCGTACACTCGGCTTCGCCAATGCGCCCGATCAGGAGCAGGCGCCGGACCTGGAGATGCCGCGCATGCGCGGCGTTGATTCGGTCGCCGTGCGCTTCGAGTGTCGCCCGCGCTGTGTCGAGCGCCTTTACAGGCCAGCCCAGATCGCGCGAGACGAGCGCGATCTCGGCCTCGGCGACGACGCACCTCGCGCGGGCCACGGCCTCTTTCGGACCGAAGGCTCGCGCGGCCCGTCGAAGGAGAGCCTTCGCACGCATGAGATCGCCGAGCTGCGCCATTGCGATGCCTCGAAGCGCGAGCGCAGGGGCGTCCTCGCGCAGGGCGACCCGCTTCAATGCGCCGAGCGGATCACCCGCCGCCAAGGCACGCGCCGCGGCCCTGATCAGCGGGTCCATTGGAATCCCGTCACAGTTGTCACTCCCACCCTGAAATCTCCGACGCTAATCTATCTCAAGACCAACGACCACCGGGTCGTATGAAGAAACCAACGGACACTCGAAGAAAGGAGACAAGGGAATGACGAAGCACATGACGGGGACGCGTGAAGAGTGGCTCGCCGCGCGGCTCGAGCTACTCGAGGCGGAGAAAGCGCTGACACGGCGTAACGACGAGCTGGCGCGGCGGCGGCAGGAGCTGCCATGGGTGCGGATCGACAAGGAGTATCGATTCGAGACCGACGAGGGGAGGGCCTCCCTGGCAGACCTCTTCCGAGGGCGCTCGCAGCTCCTCGTCTATCACTTCATGTTCGGGCCTGACTACACCGCCGGCTGTCCGTCCTGCTCGGCGATCGCGGACGGGTTCAACGGGTTCGTCGTGCACCTGGCCAGCCACGACGTCACGCTTTGTGCGGTGTCGCGGGCGCCTCTCGCGAAGCTGCAGGCGTACAAGCGGCGGATGGGGTGGACGTTTCCTTGGGCGTCCTCGTTCGGTGGCGACTTCAACTTCGACTTCAGCGTCGGGTTCACCGAGGAGCAACAGCGCAAGGAAGGCATCGAATACAACTACCAGCGCGAAACGGTGTGGCAGCCACGCGAAGGTTCGGAGAGCCCCGACGAGGGGGACGTCGTCTTCGCGGCCATGTCCGGAACCGACCCGGCCACGTACACGCGCGAGAGGCCGGGTATGAGCGCGTTCTCGCTCGAGGACGGCATCGTCTACCACGCCTATTCCACCTATTCGCGCGGACTGGACGGCCTCTGGGGTATGTACCAATGGCTCGACCGCGCCCCCAACGGGCGCAACGAGACCAACGCCTGGTGGCGCCGCCATGACGAGTACGACGAGCGTTGAGCGACGTCGGGATGCTCGTGGCGCAATTGCAGGACTGGAGAGTGCACTCATGACTTCCGAGCGAGCTTCCCAGCAGGCGTTCCTTGGCGTCTCGGCGCTGGTCTTCACCGCGAGCGCGGCGGTGACGATTGTCTGGTGCGCGTCCATGGCCGCGATGGGCGGAATGCCGATGCCTGGCGGCTGGACGATGTCGATGGCCTGGATGCGAATGCCAGGACAGACATGGCTCGGCGCCGCCGCGTCGTTCCTCGGCATGTGGGTCGTGATGATGGTGGCGATGATGCTGCCGTCCTTGGTGCCAATGCTGTGGCGCTACCGCCAGGCCGTTGGCGGATGGGGTGGGATTCGAACCCACGAGGAGCTCGCGCCCCTGCCGGTTTTCAAGACCGGTGCCTTCAACCGCTCGGCCACCCATCCAAGCTTGAGATATCAGGAGGTTAGCTGCCTGCCGATC
>JBOGIN010000259.1:0-5497 GCA_050742275.1 Vicinamibacteraceae bacterium | reverse complement strand
CAACGTGTTCGTGGATCTGGAGGAGAACGCGTGGACGTTCGTGCTGTCGACGCAGGCGGTCATGCCGAAGTACGACCCGAACGACAAGGTGCAGTTGTACGGCTCGTACAACTACGATCCGAAATTCGACGTGCTGCGCGCGCCGATGAAGCTGTCGACGTCGCCGATGTCGATCGAGCAGTTTACAATCGGCTTCGCGGACGTGCGGTCCTATCGCGGCTCGCTCTACATGGCGTGGGACCGCACAATTGCGACAGTGGACTTCACCGTGAAGAAATAGCGCGGTTAACGCTGCCCCCTTGTCGCGCTTCTGGCCGCTGTCACCATGGCGGCCAGGTTTCCTCCTCGCTCAATTCGTAGGTGGCTGACGCCTGGATGCGGCTGTGGCCAATCCTGACGCGATATTCCATTGAATATAGCGATCGGGTGGACTGACTGGCCCGACATCGTTTCGCACGCGACGTGAGGACCATAGTCAGTGCTGGTATTTAATATGGTATACTGCCGAACATGGCAACGGGACGCAAGATCACAGTGGAGATCTCGCCGGCCCTCTTGGAGAGAGCACAGCGGGCCAGCGGCGCCGGCATCACCCAGACCGTTCGGACTGGGCTCCAACTCGTGGCGGCATCGGAAACCTATGCACGGCTCCGTCAGCTCAGAGGTAAGGTCCGTTTCACCCGGACGCTCACCGAGTTGAAGGCCGACCGATGATTGCGGCCGATACGAGCACCTGGATCGCCTTTCTGGAAGGAGAGGAAGGCCAGGATGTGAGCCTGGTGGATCGCGCGCTCGAGGACCGGCAAGTGCTCATGCCGCCGGTTGTGCTCACCGAGCTCCTCAGCGATCCGAAACTCTCTCCTGAAGTCACAGACACCCTCTCACAGGTGCCGCTTATCGAGATCACTGACGGCTACTGGCAGCGAGCAGGCGCCTTGCGCGCGCAGGTCTTGGCGAAGCGTCGCAAGGCGCGGCTCGGCGATGCGCTGATCGCGCAAAGCTGCGTTGATCAGGGCGTTTCCTTGACCACGCGAGACGGGGATTTTCGGAGCTTCGCTGATGCCGGCGGTCTCGATCTCCTCGTCTGACGACGAGGTGTCGTGACATTCACCGGCGAACAGGGTCACGAACGAGGTGGTGATCCGGTGTGCAGATTGAGCCTCGCCAGTCGTTCCCTGGCCGCCGCATGAGGCTCTATGTCCGGTGCCTCATCTTCCTCAGGGAAGAGCAAGATCACCTGCACCCGGCCGGGCGGCACGTCTTGCGCCGTATCAGCGTGGCTCTGGTGGCCGCGCGCATCGATCCCCGCGACCAATTGAATCGCTCTCACAACGACTTCTCGGTGAAAATGAACCGTCCTGTTGGGCAATGCTGATCTCACAACCCGACCCTGCCTGGCTGTGTGGTCCACGCAGATTGAGCTGCACGTCGAAGTCGAGCCGCAGCGATGCGCCTGGCTGCAGCGGCGGGCCGAGCGTGTCAGTGCGGTAGGCGGTTCATGGCGCCGCAACGATAGCGCAGGCTCGCCAGCGCTGCCACACCTTAACGCGCGGGCGCCGGCATCTCCTTCACAACCCCAGATACCTTCTGACGAGCGGTCATAGCGCTCGAGAGTGGCAGTGTGTTCTGTTCGGTCCCGCGCAGCGTTCTAATGCAGAGAGACGACGACTCGCGTTGGAACGCGCGAACAAGGAGCAATCCAGAGAGTGAGCAATGCTGCCATCCCGGTTTGAGGGGGTGTGGCGGCAGAGCGGGCGTTACTAAGGTGATGGCCAACAGGCCTTGGTGATTCGAGAGGGTCGTCTACGGGATCGCAGTTGATGTTGGTGGTCGAGAGGTCGGCGGAAGCGACCGCATCGTCGGTGTCGCGCTGAGGAGGAGAACGTGGAAACGAGACAGCCCGTAATAGTCGGAATCTTCATCGCGTGCGTGTGCACGCTGGCGGGCGTGGCTCGCTCGGCGCCCGCGCCGTCGGTTGCGCCAGCGATCCCGCTGTGTCCCAGCCTCACGATCGTCACGGCAGTGAGCGAGGACCGCGGCGACTATGAGTCGATCAAGACGATTGAGTCGGTGTCGCCGACGTCGGTTCAAATGACGTACTCGATGGAGGCCGCGCTCCCCGGCCAGCCACACGCGGTGCGGAAGGCTCGCTCGCGGCGAACGATCCTCACCGAAGACCTGGCCTCGGCGACGCGCTACGCGCGCTTCTTCGGCGAACGCCTTCCGGACACACTGCCTGGCACCACCGCGCTCGGCGCATCGAAGGCCGTGCTGACGTCGCTCAAGACGACGGGCCGGGCGGAGCTGGGTGTTCCGAACGAGGGCCCCCTTGCCGCCGTGGCGCGGGCTGGGACGCCAGACGTCGCGATCGAGTTCGAGTCGCAAACCATCCGGCGTGTCGGATCCGGACCGGTGAAGCTCCCCGTCCTGGTGAACGACGTGCGCGTCGAGCTGCCGGCGATCCACGCACAGGGCGAGTTCTTCGGCAAGGAAGCCGAGTTCTACTTCCTCGACGATCCTGACAATCCGCTCGTGCTGCAATACACGGTCGCGACAGGCGAGCTCACAGAGCTGCTCGGCGAGCTGACGAAGCTGCTGGGTGCCGCGACAGAGGACGAGACGTCCGTGGGCAAAAGGGAAAACCTCGACACGCTCCGCGTGGTGAGGATCTCGCATCGATGCGGAGGACCATCGATGACCGCGGGAACTGGGGAAGCAGGCTCGACAGGCACGCCGACGTTGGAAACGGCGCTCGCCGAGAGCGGACGCGTGGACGTGTACGACATCTTTTTCAGCTTCAACAGCGCCGACATCCGCGAGGAGTCGGATCCCATGCTGAAGGAGATTGCTGGCCTGCTGACGAAGCACGCGGACTGGAAGCTGAGCATCGAGGGCCATACCGACAGCAGCGCCAGTGATGGCGTCAACCTCGATCTGTCGCGTAGGCGCGCTGCCGCAGTCAAGGAGGCGTTGGCGACACGTTATCGGATTGACGCAAGCCGCCTCGCCACGGCGGGCTACGGCGAGGCACGTCCGAGGGACACGAACGACACGCTCGAAGGCCGCGCACGCAATCGCCGCGTCGAGCTCGTGCGACAGCCGGAGTGACTCCGTCACACCCGAGGGTTCAGGCAGCGCCAGAGACCAGAACGATGTGGAACATCATCAAATGGACTGCAAGGTTGTCTCGTTCGGCACGCGTAGGCCTCGCGGCCGCTGGGACAGCGGCCGCCGTTGCAGGCGCCGCCACGCACGATCTCCGTCAACCGGAGGCGGTCGAGGAACGACGGACGGCCGCGCAGGTAGGGTCTCCGTCCGCGGACGACGCCGAGGCCGGGCTTGAAAAGGCTCCGACACCGATCGAGCTGGAAGTGGACCCGAAAACGCTGGACTGGCCTGATGACCACACCGTCGATATCTCCGGCACGACGGCCATAGACGCTTCGAACCCCCGGGTGGCGATCACCGTGTTGGCCCCCTCGGGGCGGCGTCACGAGCTCGAGCCCGTACCGGTCAGCATCGATGGCAGCTTCGCGACGACGTTCGAGCTGAACGAGCAGGCACCCGAGGAGAACGCTCCTCCCGGCTCGCAGAGCACCCGGCCCCGGGTCGAGCTCGGCACGTTCCAGGTGAAAGCCGTTTCCCCGGGAGGGTTCGGGTCTGCGAGCGCGTCATTCACGGTGAGCCGATTCGACGAGGTGAAGCGCTACGACTGGGCGGACCCGGCCGACCAGCTCGCCAAGCGCGCGCTCGACCTCGTTGCCAATCTCAAGACCTGTGTCTCGCACCTGCCGGTCTCTCCCGCTCGCGAGGACCTGAAGCCGAAGCTCGCGAAGCTCGAAGCCGTGCTCGCCCCCGGCGGACCATCGAAGCAGCCACTGGGGTCGTTCCTGGCGCTGGTGATGAAGGAACTCGGCACGTTTCCCGACGAGCTCGGTTGGATGGAGGATCTGATCGAGCCGCTCGAGGAGCAGATGGATGAGTGGGGCAGCGAAGCGAAGGGCGTGGAGCAGCCGATCAGACACGATACCGGGCGGTGCAGCGGCGCGGGCACGTGCGATGCCGCGGACATGGTCCTTCAGGATCTGGAACGCCTCGCGCAGTTGACCACCTTCTTGGAGCAGCCGGTGAAGCTGATCGCGGGCTATGGACAAAGTCCAGCACTGAAGGAGCAGCTCGGCAAGGTCACCATGGTCGACACGAAGTTTCTCAATCGCAAGCTCGACGAGGCCAAACGCGCCTTGGAGGGCAGTTCTCTCGCGACCGCAGGGCTCGGAAGCGTGACCGCCTGGTTCTACGACGTGCGGCACGCGACCAACCTCGCCAAGCTGTTCGCCGGGCGGGAGCTCTTCGAGCCGTATTGTCAGAAGTTCGAGGGTCCGTTCACGGCTCACATGGAAGCGAACTTCTCGAGCAAGCAGGGGAAGGTGTGGTGGCGCTATACGATCGCGTTGACGGGGCAACTCACGCTTCGGTACCCTGCCAAGACGCTCGGCCCGACGGTGCCAATGACCGGTGAGCTCACTGGCTGCGCGACCGGCTTCAAGAGCTGGGACAACGCCTTGCACGTCGGCTGGCCGAAGCTCATGGCGGGCGCCATGGTCTTTCGTACCGTCAAGGAGCCGTTCGAGGCCGAAAGCTGTGTCGGATTCGACCTGCCGGTGAAGGCCGAGTTGCGCGATTCGGAGATCGTCCTGGAGATAGAGCCCGCCTCGCGTACGGACTACGGCGAGCCGGTCGCCCACGTCAGGTACGTCATCGTTTCGCCGCTGGCGGGCGGACTTCCGGCCCAGACTTCATTCGACTTGCCCTACAAGAACGCTCATTTCATCCTAACCCGCGCGCTGGAGAACAAGCCGCTCAAGCTGCCCATCCGCAAGCAGGGAAAGCAGCTCGTCGTCGCGACCGAGCTCAAGGCAAGCCGTGGGAGTGGGCAGGCGCAAGGCAGCTACGCCGCGCGTATAAAGGCGTGCAACCCGAGCTGCGCGATGACCGGGACGAACGTAAAAGGCTCGAAGCCCAGATTCTGACGCCTTGGCAACAAGGTTTTCACGCCTCCCATCGTCGGACCTCCGCGGCCAGTTCGTGCTGAAGCAGCTCGCGGGCCTATGCGCTTCGCCCGAGATGGGCGACTGACCAATCTCAACTTGCGCCAACGACTCCGCTAATTCAGCGTTGCACGGTCGACGCGGCGGAGTTTACAGTTGGTTGCCGGCGATGTCATATGGATGTCATCCGCCCACGCCATCATCCTTCGTTCTCATTGATCCACGTATCCGAACGACATCATGTTGAAAGCGGTTCTCGTAGTCCTCATCTCCCTCCTGCTCGCAGCCTCTGCCTCTGCGCAGACGGCCGCGCTGACTGGTGTGGTCAGCGACCCTGACGGCGCGACCATCCCGGAAGCAACCGTCACCGTCACGAACGCCGACACCGGATCCACACGTGTCGTCCAGACCAACCGCGAAGGGGCGTACGTCATCCCGCAGCTCCCCCC
>JBOGIN010000258.1:0-5387 GCA_050742275.1 Vicinamibacteraceae bacterium | reverse complement strand
TCCACGAGCCGGCCTTGAATCTGAGCGCTCTGCGCCCAAGCCGTGGCCGCAGCGAGCCACGTCGCGGCACCGACAGCAAAAATCAGTCGAATGACTCTCATTATTGAGGGCTCCGATGAGGACGCGGCCGCCGGCCGCGCCGGTGTTACCGTCCTGCTGGATGCGCATACGGCCGGGGGCACAACCGCGTCGCAAGGTCGCGGCGCATCCGTGGTATGTCCTGCTGACGTGGGTACATACCCTACAGGTGGCGGGAAAGGGAAGGTACATTACGGCTCTTTGCGGCACGATCTGCCTGATTTCAGCACCAATGCCCGGTCGTGGGAGCCGCGGTTGGGAGCGGGTCTCGGGTGGACGGTTCCATGAACGGGGCCGGCGAGTGTCTTGGAGTGTGCCGCCCATCACTCGCTGGACAACCCTCGTATCAACATGCCCACGGTTCATCCCAAAGCGGGTTGTCGCCGCGGGTCTCGCTAGATAGCCTGCACCCGCACTACGCGATCCGCGACGGTGCTGAAAGGAGGGGAACGATGAGATCAATGAGTGCAGCGACCAGGCTGCGGACCGCACTCGCCGTGGCGGCAATGGCGACCATCGCTACTGTGGCACCAATGAGCGCCACGGCGCAGACCCAGGAGGCGGCCGCGCCGATACCGACCGAGGCCGACGCCATTGACCCCATGCAAGCCGCGGAGCAAGCCGCCGAATTTGGCCTGGACTCTGCGGAAGCCGCCGCGTTGCAGAAGGAAGTGGACGAGCTGATCATCGAAACCGGTGGCGTTCAGCTCGCCGCAAACAAGGTGTTGTGGGGTGACGGATCGGGTGTTACGACGATCCCGCTGCCGGGTGAGGAGCGCGTCCGCCTCGATGGTGGACTGCAGGCGCAGGCGTCGTCGGCGCCCTGCCCCGTAGGTAGATTGTGCACCTATACGGAGAGGGATTACCGCGGTCGCATGAAGGAATGGTTCGGGTGCGTCTACCACCATAACTTTGACTATCACGGCCGGTGGGTATCGTACGTGAACAATCAGACCGGTGGTGCACGGGCCCACTTCGGTAATGGGGCCCAGTACGGTGATGACTCCGATGGGTATTGGGTGGCAACGCCGCCTGCATTCAGCGCGAACCCGGCCTCAACGAAACTGTTGTTCGCGACTGAAATTCGGCCGTGTGATTAGTAGATCTTCAGACGTTCGTGCGGCGGGGCGAGGCTTTCGTAGAGCCCGGCCGCGCTCCGTCTGAGGGCCGAGCGCTGATTGCGAACAGGTACGGGCCAATAGGACATCGAGGTGGCAGAAGGTGCTTCATTCTCGCGATAACGACGTAATACGCTCTATAGCCTCCACCAATGCCCGGCCGTTGTGGTATCCGCCTTTCCAGGGATGTGCCTTGTTGTCACGACGCGGTTTCCCATCGGGCTGGATCGTTCCGTGCCACTCACCGGAGTCCCAGTCGGTCTGCCTGGTGTTGACCCACTGCCACGTCTTTTCGAACACGTCCGCATAGCTGGCCTCACCGGTCAACTGATACATCTGCAGCGCGCTCACCAGCGCTTCGGCCTGGACCCACCAGATCTTCGCGCGCCGGTCGGCGGGCTTGTGGGGCGGGCCGCTGTCGTAGAAGCCGCCTGCCTCCTCGTCGTAGCCGTGCTCGCGCGAATACGCGAACAGCTCGCGAAAGAGGTCGTGATACGGGGCGGTGGGGCGATCCAGCGCGCGGAGCGCGTCTACGACGAGCCAGATGTTCTCGATGTCGTGGCCGTACGACACGCGGGCGTTCTGCTCGTCGAGAATCGGCGTCCAGTCACGCTTGTACTTGTCCGTGCAGGCCACCCAGCGCTTGCGGACGACCGCCTGCGTTTCAATCGCGACGAGCTCCTCGAGTCGCGTCCTGGCCAGCGGACCGCCGCCGGCGAGAACGTAGGTTGTGAACGCCTCTAGGAGATGGAGGTGCGTGTTCATCAGCTTCGCCTCGGGCGGGCCGGCCAAATACGGCTCCACGCCGGGCGGCGGGGCAGACCAGTCGCGGGCGAAGAACTCGCGGTACCCGCCGTGTTCACGATCGTAGGCGCGCTTCTCCAACAGGTCGAACAACCGGTCCGCCAGCGCTTTGGCGTTGCTGTTCTTCGTGGCGCGGACGTATTCCGACAGCGCGTAGAGCCCGAACGCCTGACCATAGAGGTGCTTGTGCGGCTGACGCACCTCACCTCCCGTGGGGTCGACCTCCCAATAGAAGCCCCCGTGCTCCTGGTCCCACATTCGGGTGCGCAGGAACTCGAAGCCGACGTCTGCCGCGTCGCGGAGACCGGCGTCGGCGGCGAACATCTTCGTGCGCAGCAGGCGGGATGCGAGCCACAGCTGCCGCGCTTGCGTGACGATCATCTTCGTGCCGCCCTCGAGGCGCTCACCGTTGGGGCCGTAGTGAACGATGTAGCCTCCGTGCTCGCGGTCGACGCTTCGCGGAAACCAGAACTTCACGACGTTCTCGCGCAGGTTGCGCTCGATCCGTGGGACGAGCGCTGACAGTCGGGCGCGCGGGTCGGTTTGCGCGCTGGCGGCCGCGGCGTACGCCAACGTTGATACCAACACCCATGCGGCGCGCGTCACGACCACATGGCGCACGCGGTGTGGCCTGCGACGATTCTTGCCAATCAATGCCATGATGCGTCCTCGAGCGCCGACGTTGGCCTGTGGTTCAGGTGCGATAGGTCGGCATCATAGTTGATTGGGCGCGTGGGTGCGAGGCGCCGCGCATGAGTCGCTCGGGCCCCCGCTCGAGATTGACGTCGGGCGGCGTCGTGCGAACGGTCGCGGTGCTGCCGTGGTTACGCTAGGATGGATGGCGCTGTAGACGGGAGGAATCATGCCGAGGCTCCGCAGTACGTTGGCGACCGTTGCCCGTGATGCGCGCTACGCCGTGCGGGCGCTCAGCCGCACGCCAGGATTCACGGCGGCGGCGCTGGTAACCCTCGCGCTGGGCATTGGCTCGACTGCTGCCATCTTCAGCGTCGTCAATGCCGCGTTGCTGAAGCCGCCGCCGTATCCGGAGCCCGACCGCATCCTCGTGCTGAGCTATGCAGACGGTGGCAGCCAAACGGGCGAGATCTTCCACGACGTGCGAAAGCGCCTCCGCTCGTTCGAGACCATTGCCGCGACGGGCGGCGGTACCGGGTGGAACCTGGTGGTGGGAAACCACGCCGAGTACGTGCAGGGGCTGCCGGTATCCAATGGCTACTTCAACGTGCTGGGCGTCGAGCCACTGCTCGGGCGCGGCTTCACGGCGGCCGAGGATCAACCGAAGGGGCCGCGCGTCGTGGTCCTGAGCCACGCGCTCTGGCGGCGGCTCTTCCAAGGCAATCCGAACGTCATCGGTCGGATGGCCCGCCTCGGTGGGATTCCGCATGCGGTCGTCGGTGTCATGCCACCGGCGTTTCAATCGTTCCCCGCGACGGACCTTTGGACATCTCTACAGGTGCCACCTCAGAACACCGGCTGGAACTTCACGGTGCTCGGTCGCCTTCGGGCGGACGTGTCGCCGGCCGCGGCGGCCGCCGAGCTCGACTCACGCCGCGCTGGGATGCGGCAGGACCTGCAGAGCATCAGCGAACCGCGCAGCCAGTCCATCACATGGATCCCGTACCAACGGTGGCTCGGCTTGGCCAACCGTGATGCGTTGCTCGTCCTCCTCGCAGCGGTCGGATGCCTACTCCTGATCGCCTGCGCCAACGTCGCGGGCCTGCAGCTCGTGCGCGGCATTGGCAGACGACGAGAGATGGCCACGCGGGCGGCGCTGGGCGGCTGGCGCGGCCGGCTGGTGCAGCAGGTGCTCACGGAATCCGTCGTGTTGGGCGTGGCTGCCGCGGCGCTCGGCCTCCTGGTCGCGCGCTGGGGCATGCACGGTCTTCTTGCGCTCGTTCCCGAGGGCTGGCTGACCGGCCAGACGGTCGATCTCGATTGGCGTGTCCTGTTCGTGACGCTCGGCCTTGCGGTCGGCACGGGCATCCTCTTCGGGCTGGCGCCCGCCATCGGCGCCGCGCGGCTCGATGTTCGGACGGTGCTCGGCGCCGGCGGCCGCCAGACCGCCGGGCCACGGACGATGTGGCTGCGGCGTGGGTTCGCGGTCGCGGAAGTGGCCCTGGCGGTGGTCTTGCTCGTTGGCGCTGGACTGCTCATCCGCACCTTCGTCAACTTGCGCAGCGCGGACCTCGGCTTCGATCCGTCCAACATCGTCGTGGGCAAGATGTCGCTGCAAGGATCGACCACACAGTCACGGGAGAAGCCCGCAGTGTTCTTCGAGCGCACGCTGGCCCGCCTTCGCGGCGTACCAGGTGTCGTCGCTGCCGCGGTGGGCAATAACGTGCCGGTCGAGCGCGGGCTGAACTCTAGTCTGGAGCCGCCGCCCGACGGAAGGATTCGCGATGGGCGTGCCGTCGATTGGCGGTATATCACTCCCGAGTACTTCGACCTGTTTCGCATTCCAGTTCGTGCTGGTCGCCACTTCGACGAGCGCGACGACGCCCGCGGTGCGCCTGTCGCCATCGTCAACGAAGCGTTTGGGCGCGCTTATTACGGCGAGGTTGCGGTGATTGGCCGCTCGCTGCAACTGGATCGCAGCTCAGGCGATCCACCGCGCCAGATCATCGGCGTCGCGGCGGACGTCAAGAGCCTGTCCGGCAGCGGGTGGACCAGTGGGCTCGGCGCGCTCGGGGCCGATGCACCCCCCACGATCTACGTGCCCGTCGCCCAAGTACCGGACGCCATCCTGCAGTCTGTGCACCATTTCTTTGACGTGAGCTGGGCCGTCCGCACGCATGGCTCGAGCGGCGCTGTCGTGCCCGCCATACAGCGGCTCGTGGGCGCCATCGAGCCGACGCTTCCATTCAGCCAATTTCAAACCATGGAGGAGGTGATCGCCAGGGACGTGGAGCAGCAGCGATTCCTCATGGTATTGCTGGGCGTGTTCGCTGGCGTGGCCTTGACGCTGGCATTCATTGGAATCTATGGCCTGGTCGCTTACAGCGTGGGTCAGCGGACGCAGGAGATTGGGCTGCGCGTCGCGCTCGGCGCCGGTCCAATCCGTGTGCTGGGTGAGTTCCTGGGTGAGGGCGTCAGGCTCGCAATCATCGGTGTGACCATCGGCCTGATCGCCGCTGTGGGTCTGAGCGGGGTGCTGGCATCCTTCATCTTTGGCGTGACGCCCCTCGATCTGCTCACGTTCGTGGCAGTCGGTGCTGCATCGGCGCTCGCCGCGCTGGTCGCTACGCTCGTGCCAGCGACGCGCGCCGCCAACATCGATCCGTCGGTCGCGCTGCGGTGGGAGTGAATACGTCCATGCCTCACCAGACCCACTTTACGCCGTAGCGCTGGAAGATTGTCTCCGTAGAGACT
>JBOGIN010000257.1:0-2694 GCA_050742275.1 Vicinamibacteraceae bacterium | reverse complement strand
GCCTAAAGGCGGACCCCACGAATTTATTCACACGCTCTTCAGGCCCCGCGCTACATCAAGCGCGACAAGCGGAAGGGCGTGAGATCGAACGCGCTGCCGCCCTCTGTGACGAGATCGGCGGCAATCTCTCCGATGGCGCTCGAGAACTTGAAGCCGTGCCCCGAACAGGCGCTGACGATCAGCACCTGAGGGTGGGCGGGGTGCGCGTCGATGACGAAGTCCTGATCTGGCGTATTCGTATAGAGGCACACGCAGGACCTCAACCAGGCCTCCTCCAGGCCGGGCAGGAAGCGTGCGAGGAGCCCGCGCATCTGGTCCACTTCCTCCGGCGCGACATCTCGCACGACGCTTGCGGGATCCGTAGGCTCACCCTGGTGATGTTTGGCGACCTTCACTCCCTCGGGGCGCGCCGGGAAGCCGTAGAACATCGAGCCGGGCGCGTACTCCAGCATGAAGATAGGCAGGCGGTTAGGGGCGAAGCACGCCGCCCGCTCGCCCGGATCGAACCAGTGCATCACGACCCGCTCGACCGTGAGCGGAAGCGTCAGCTCCGGCACCAGCGCCGGCAGCCAGGCGCCGCCGGCAATGATCAAGCGCTCGGCCTCGTACCGGCCGCTCGTCGTCAGCACCTTGACGTCATCGGCGCCTCCACGCCAGCTCGTCACCGTCTCGTTGGTCCGCAGCGTCGCCCCATGCTTGGCCGCGAGGTTGAGATGTGTCTCGATCACACGCTCCGGAAAGAGCATGCCCGCACGCGGCTCCAGCAGCGCCACCATGTCGTCGGGGACCTGAAGCGCGGGATATCGCCGGCGGACGTCGCTTGCCGACAGCGCCTCGCACACTAGATTGTGGAGCGCCGCGCTGGTCCGCGCGCCGCTCACGATCTGGCTGTCAGGCGCTCCAATCGTCAGGCCGCCCGTCTGCTCGAACAGACGCTCGCCGCTCTCTGCCTCGAGTCGTTCCCAGCAGGTGTAGGCATGGGAGACGAGTGGAACGTATTGGGGATGCTCGAAATACACCTCGCGGATGATGCGTGTCTTGCCGTGCGATGAGCCTTTCGTGTGCGGCGGCACACATCGATCGAGCCCCAGGACGCGGCGGCCGCGGCGTGCGAGGTGATAGGCGGCGGCACTCCCCATGGCGCCCAGCCCGATGATTGCAACGTCGAAGGGTGCAGGCATTGGAAGCTACCCCACAGTTTACGACACGGACTCGTCGGCCAGTGCTGGCGCACACGCGTGCCACGCTGCACATCAGTGCGGGCGCACCGGGCGACCGCGCCGTACTATCGCGGAAGCAGCACAAGTGGCCTTGCTCCTCGTAGCGCAGGCCCCAGGCCTGCATCCAACCGTGGGAGACGTGCGATGCGCAAGATATCGGAGATGGCAATCAACCAGTGCATCACGGAGATGCGCGCCGCCTGTCGCTTGCCAATCGAGCAGTCCGCGCTCGACAGGCTCTTCGACCGGGTTCGCCCGAACTTCCACAAAATCCTGGACTGCACCGAGGGGCGCAAGCGCTGGGCGAGCCATGGCCAGCGGATCCGAAACAACGGCCGCTACGTGGGGGCCTTCGCGAACTTCTTCGCCGATCATATCGGTGCAAAGGTCGTCGGCCCCGAGGAGCTGAACCGGGCTTTCGAGATCGTGCGCCTGCACTGCGCTGTCCGGGCGGACAGCGGCCCGCTCGCCAGCGAGGACCCACCCGTGGACGCGAGCGGAGCGGAGGAGCTGCTGAAGCCGGTCATCATTCCAATGCGCGATCCGCTCCACAGCGGTGGGTGAATCACCACGGCGGTTGGGCATCCCGAAACGCGTCGAAGACGAGCCGCCGCGTCTCCCCATCCCAACCAAGCAGGCCCATCGTCGAGAGGCCGTTCAGGTGCTGGTTGTACCCAGCGCGCTGCTTGTAGTCCTTCAGCAGCCAGAACGCGTATCCCGCCATGTAGGGTCGCGCGACCACCTGCTCCCAGTGCGAACGGAAGTTCGCCGCGTGCCACTCCTCCGTCCCACCCTGGTCCGGCGGACCGTGGTTGCCAAGGTACGACCAACTGCCGTTCTCCGTAATGAGAATGGGCTTGTCGGGATATGTGTCATGCACGGCGTCGAGCGTCGGTCCGAGGTCCTCGTTCCTGCCGTAGAAGTAGCCGAAGTACTCGTTGAAGCCAATCACGTCGGCCACGTCGAAGGCTGGATCCCACGAGGTGCTCGACGCCCAACTCACCGGGCGATCCGCGAGGTCGACGGTCTTGATGGCATCCTTCATCTGCGTGAGCCAGGCGCGATAGACCGGCGCGCCTTCGGCGTCTATCGTCGACTCGTTCTGTAGGCCCCACAGGATGACCGAAGGATGGTTGTGGTTGTTCCACACCGTTGCCAACGCAAGCGCGCGCGAGAGACCGTACGTCTCGGTCTGCAGCTTCTGGGATCCGGTGTCGACCCACATCGTGTCCCACTCGTCCATGAGCAGGATGCCGTTGCGATCGGACCACTCGTAAACGTGCGGATGCCGGTTGTAGACGCAGTTGCGGAGAAAGTTTGCGCCGAGCTGCTTCGCTCGGCCGAGCTCGCGGTCGTACTCCGCCCGCGTCATCGCGCGGCCGTTCAGATCGGTCTCCTCGTGCCAGTTGTATCCCTTGAGGAAGAGCGGCTGGCCGTCGAGGAGCAGTCGAGCGTCGCCTACATCGATCTGGCG
>JBOGIN010000256.1:0-3334 GCA_050742275.1 Vicinamibacteraceae bacterium | reverse complement strand
CACGAGCACGATGAAGCCCGGGAGGTTCTGGTTCTCGGTACCGAGCCCGTAGACCACCCACGAGCCCAGACTGGGACGCCCGACGCGAGGCGTGCCCGTGTGGACCAACAACTGCGCCGGAGCATGGTTGAACTGATCGGTGTGCATCGACCTGATGAAGGACAGGTCGTCGACCACCTCCGCGACATACGGCAGCAGCTCGGATACCCACGCTCCACTCTGCCCATGCCGACGCATCTCGTACTGCGGCCCAAGCATCGTCGGCACACCGCGGATGAATGCGAACTTCCTCCCTTGGAGGAGCGACGGCGGGCAAGGCAGACCGTGCAGTTCCTTGAGCTTCGGTTTGTGCTCGAACGTTTCGAGCTGGGATGGCGCCCCGGCCATGTGCAGATAGATGACCCGCTTCGCCTTCGGCGCAAAGTGCGGGGCGAGCGTCCGCAGCGGATCAGAGAGGTCGCGCACGATGGGGTACTCACTGGAGAACACCGGTTCCCCGACACCCGCCAGGAACATCGTGCCGAGCCCTACCCCGCACTGCCGCAGAAAGTGCCGTCGGGTTGCGTGCCGCAGTGACTCCAGTGCGGCCTCCTGCTTCAGATCGATTCGCATGCCTTCCGCCTTACCAGCTCGCGGTCATCCCGGCCACCATTCCCACGGTCTTACCTCACGAGTACTTCGTCCAGATTCAGCATCACGCTTGCCGTCGCGGCGTAGGCCGCCAGTTCCACGTCGCCTCCAGCAAAGTCGCGAGCGTTGTCGGGCTCAGCCGCAAATCGTGTCCGCGATCCCTCGAGGTAGCGAAGCAGCAACCCGAGCTCATCCGGCGTCGGCGCGCGCTGCGTGAGCCGCTGGAACGCGCGTGATAGACGCGCGGCAGGAGCTTCGCGCCAATGCACCATCTCGGTGGCCAGCGCCGCGGCCGCCTCGATGTAGACGGGGTCGTTGAGGGTGACCAGCGCTTGCAGCGGCGTATTGGTGGTTCCTCGACGGCTGACGCAGAACTCACGCGTCGGCGCGTCGAACGTCATGAAGGAGGGATAGGCTGCAGAACGTTTCCAGAAGGTGTAGACACCGCGCCGATACCTGTCTTCACCTTCTGACGTCGTCCACTTGAGATCGTTGTATGGCGAACGCCAGACACCCTCTGGCTGCGGCGGCATGACGCTCGGGCCGAACATCTTGGCGCTGAGCAAGCCGGAGGCCGCAAGCGCCTGATCGCGTACCATCTCCGCCGTCAGTCGATCGCGTGGACCGCGTGCCAACAGGCGATTGCGTGGATCGCGAGCCGCCAAATCCTTTCTCGGACGGTTGTCCTGGCGGTATGTGGCTGACGTGACGATCAGTCGCAAGAGGGCCTTGACGTCCCAATTCAGGTCGTCACGGAAGTGGACCGCCAGCCAGTCGAGCAACTCGGGGTGCGACGGCGAGTCGCCCTGTGAACCGAGATCGCTCACGCTCTCCACGATTCCCGCGGCAAAGAGCTGGTCCCAGAAGCGGTTCACGATGACCCGCGCGGTGAGCGGATTCTTCCGGTCCACCAGCCATTTTGCGAACGTCAGTCGATCGGCGCGCGCGCCTTCACGAAGCGCTGGCAACGCGGTTGGTACCGCTGGCGTGACTTCCTTCGTTGGCGACGTCCAGTTTCCCCTATCGAATACATGGGTGCGACGACGAGCCGCGCCAGCCAGCTCCTCCATCACGGGCACTGCGGCCTTGCGGACCTTCGCCAGTTGCCTGCGCAGACGATCCAGCTGCGTGCCCATCCGGTCGTACTCCCGCTTCTTCTCGCCGGTCAACATGCGAGGCGCGAGCGTAGGATCGGATGGCTCGACCATCGCCTCACGGGCGAGCGTCAACTCGCGGACGCGCGCTTCGAGCGGCCGGCCGATCTCCTGTTCCAACTCGCTCCCGTAGACTCCCAACGTGGGCAGCTCGTCTTCGCGGTCGGCGTCGGCGGTGTTGTTGAAGAAGGCGAACGACCGGTAGAAGTCGTCCTGGCGGAACGCGTCGTAGGGATGGTTGTGGCACTGCGCACAGCCGATCGTGACACCCTGCCAGATCTCGTAGGTCGTGTTCAGCCGATCGATCACGGCAGCAATGCGGAATTCCTCATCGTCGGTCCCGCCTTCATCGTTCGTCATGGTCAGACGATGGAATGCCGTGGCCACGCGGCTCCCGTCGCTCGCCTCGGGCAGGAGATCACCGGCGAGCTGCTCGATCGTGAAGCGGTCGAAGGGGAGGTTCGCATTGAACGCCCGGATCACCCAGTCGCGGTACGGCCACATGTCGCGCGACCCATCCTTCTCGTAGCCTTTGGTGTCGGCGTAGCGCGCCAGATCGAGCCACACCGTTGCCCAGCGCTCACCGAATCGAGGTGAAGCCAGCAACCGTTCCACCTGTGTCTCGTAGGCGCGGGGCGAGCGATCCGCGACGAACGCGGCCTGCTCCACCTCCGTGGGTGGCAGGCCGATGAGATCCAGGCTCAAGCGGCGCAGCAGCTTCGCAGGATCCTCGTCCGCCGCGGGTACGATTCGCTCGCGCTCCAAGGCAGCCAAGACGAACCGATCGATCGGCGTGCGCACCCAATTAGCGCGCTCGACCTCAGGAAGCGGCGGGCGCGCCGGAGCGACGAACGCCCAGTGGGGCTCGAAGCGTGCGCCCTCGGAGATCCACCGCCGAAGCAGATCGATTTGCGCGCGCTGGAGGGGCGGGTGATCCAGCGGCATGCGGGCCGATGGGTCCTTCGCCTCGACACGCTGGACGAGCAAGCTCCCGTCCGGGTCGCCAGGCACGATCGGCGGCTTACCCGACTTACTGGGGCGGAGCGCCTCTTCCGGGAAGAGCAGCGAGAATCCGGCCGCCTTCTTGACGCCGCCATGGCAAACGGTGCAGTTGGCGTTCAGAAGCGGCTTGATGTCGTGGCTGAAGTCGACACGGTCGGAGCGGCGGAACCACAAACCGGGCTGCGTCCAGAGGCAAGCGCCCAATCCAGTGGCGACCCCGCCGATGACGATCGTGGCAAGAACGCGCAAGCGACGACCAGATGATCGATACCAAAACATTGCCAAATCGCGGGCGCGGCGAACAGTGCAGGGCTGAAGCCTATCTGAGAGATCCGAAGGCCGCTCAGCTCTTTATCCAGTTTACGTGTCAGCCGAATGATAGTCAAATCGAAGGCCCGATGTCGTTAGGCCAGTCGGAATATCATGTCGCCGAAACGGAAGCGGGCTTCAGCAGGTCGGAATGAGCTCCCGCCGAATACCGGCGAGCAGTCGGTCGTCACCGTTGTCGAGCAAATGACAGATCGCGCTGATGTAGTCGTCGCTGAAGT
>JBOGIN010000255.1:0-2976 GCA_050742275.1 Vicinamibacteraceae bacterium | reverse complement strand
CGTCCACCACGATGCCGCGCCACATTTCGCGCTGAACCCCCAGGAACCAGTTGTGGGCAAAGGGACTCTTCAGATCTGGATCGACAACGGTGATGGCTACGCGCGCGCCCTGGATGCCGTTCCGCTCGTCCAAGCCGACCCGTAGCGCGGGATCGACTGGATAGCCGAGAAAGGATCGAGCGGGGTCGCCGAGACTATACGTGAAGTCGGTACCGAAGAACTCGCCGAGTCTGACCGAGGCGCGAAGTGGGGGGCTGTGTCGGTAGTTCTCCGCAGGGAGATTCATCAGTCGGTCGTAAGCCAGGCCATAGCCGCCTCGCACGGCCATCCGGCCGTTCCCGCCTGGGTCCCACGCAAATCCGAGCCGGGGGCCGATGTTGTTCTGGTCCGTCGGATAGAACTCGTCCACGAAGTCCACCCTCGCCGAGGCGAGTCGCTCCGCGATGGTCGAGCCCTCACCAAAGACGAGGTTTCGCAGCTCGTCGTCTCTGTCCTTGAACGTGCCGTAGTTCTCGTATCGTAGACCGGCGTTGATGGTCAAGTTCTGAGTGATCCTCCAGTCATCGTCGAGGAAGATCGCCCATTCGGTTTGTATCAGCTCCGAGTACGCGGTGACGGGATCCCCGGTGCGCGGGTCGACGTAGCGACTCATCTGCAGGGCTTCGTCGTTCGCGAAATTGAGAATGCTGGAGAACTCGTACCCCGGGATGTAGAACGTGGTGTTCGAGGCCGAGCCGTACATGCGCCGGAGCTCTCCTCCCATCTTCAGCGTGTGGGCCGACCGGACCCACGTAAAGATGTCTTTGAAGTGGAAGTTCGTTTGCCACCATCCATTGGGGTACCCCGATTGCCCGAAGCCGGTGGAGCCGGTGATCGTAATGCCCGGGATCTCGAGATGGAGAGGCGTATCTGGCTTGCCGACCAGACGCATGAATCCCGCTCGAAACTCGTTCAGCTTCGTCGCGCTGAAGGTATGGGTGTGGTTGACGTTGCCGAAATGGGTGGTCTCCAGCACCGGGCGGTTGAACGACGGGCGGATACCGCCGTTGACGGTGTACGACGTGGTCCGATAGACGTTGCCATACAGTCGATCCTTGCCGGGCCGGAGCTCGTAATCGCCCCGAAGACTGAATTGGTTCCCATCTCGCCAGGCGTCAGGTACGAAGAACGCGCTTCCAACGTCTGGGATGCCGTCGGGAGGGCCGATGGCGGTGGCGCCGGGTGCCGGACGTCCCAGGTCGCGGAAGTTCGACGTGGGGTCCACCGCGGCGGGGAAATCCCTCAACAACCGGGCGGCGATGTTGTTGGGACGCGTGTCGAGGACGAAGTCGCGGAGCTCCGGGGTTTCGACCGTATACAAGGAGCCTCGCCCACCGGACTGCCGCAGCGCCTCGTACGATGTGAAGAAAAACGCCCGGTTCCGGACGATCGGCCCACCCAGGCTGTAACCAAAGAGGTGCTTCCTGAACGTGGGCACGTCCTCCTCGAACACGTTTCGGGCCGACAGCGTGTCGTTTTGGAAGTAGTAGGACGTTCCCCCACGAAGCTCGTTGGTGCCCGCCTTGCTGATCGCCTGAATCTGGGCGCCGCTGTTGCGACCGTCCACCGCGGAGAAGTTGTTGGCCACAACCCGAACTTCCTCGATGGATTCGGCGTTGGGCGTCAGGTTCGTGATGCCACCTCGCGCGACACCATTCGTGCTGGTGTCGTCGAGGGTAAAGTTGTTCGCCTCGTCGCGCTGGCCGCTCGCGTTGACGCGCGGCGCGGACTCGCCGGAGAACGAGTCGTTCGGGCTGCCGCCGGCGCCGAAATTGGCCGAGACGCCCCTTCCGGTCACACCGGGTTGCAGCGCGATTAGATTGTAGAGGTTTCTGCCATTCAGCGGCATCTCTTGCAATTGCGCCCGGTCGATGCGTCCGGACACGCGGCCCTGCTCCGTTTCGACGGCTGGCGGCGCCGTCGCCACGGTCACGCTTTCCGTGACGCCGGCCAGCTTCAGGGTGAAGTCCAGTCGCAAGACCTCGTTGATTCCGACGGTCACCGACTCGCGTTGTGCCGCGAGGAAGCCTTCCTTCTCCACGTCCACGCGATAGGCGCCAGGACCGAGGCTCAGCGCGCGGTACACCCCGTCGCTCGATGTCTTGGCGTCTCGTGTCACGCCCGTCGTCACGTTGGTGACGCGTACTGTCGCGTCAGGAACGGCGCCCCCCTGGTCATCGATGATCGTGCCCTGAATGGCGCTGCCGAACTGCGCGGTCACGCGCAGGGTCGCGAGAAAGAACACGAGCAGGAACATCAAGGAGAATCTCAGTGACCTCATCCTCGCCATGTCACCACCTTCTTGGGCACGTCGCGCGCGGCGAACACGTCTACGATGCTGGCGGTAGCGCACCTCGCCCGAGGCGTTCGTGTTGATCTCCGAGTAGGCGCCCGCTCGAGTTTGCGTACGTGAACGTTCACAGTATGCCGCGCTCTGGGCGATTCGCCAATCAGTTGTTTTAATGTGGGCATTACCCTCCCCGGACCCTCGTGGACGACGAGGATGTGCGGCCGTTTGGGCACGAATAGAATCCGCTCATGACCTCAGCCACCGGCTCGCGCGATACGACCGGCCTCTTGCGGGGCTACCTCGAGCTCCTCCGGCCGGCAAATGTTGTGACCGCCACGGCAGACATCCTGGCTGGCTACGCCGTGGCCGGGCTCGGCAATCCAGGCGCGCTTCCATGGCTCCTCGTCGCGACGACCTGTCTGTACGCCGGTGGCGTCGTCCTCAACGACTACTTCGACCGGGCGATCGACCGAATCGAGCGGCCCGAGCGACCCATCCCGAGCGGCCGTGTGACGGCTGTTGGCGCGGCACGCCTCGGCGCCGTGCTGCTCGTCGTCGGCGTGGCGGCGGCCAGCCAGGCGACGCGGGCGGCGGGCCTCCTCGCCGCTGCCATTGCCGGTTGCGTGCTGCTGTACGACGCCTGGGGG
>JBOGIN010000254.1:0-2973 GCA_050742275.1 Vicinamibacteraceae bacterium | reverse complement strand
GATCCTCGCACGGCAAGCGTCCCTGATTGCCCGCTGGCAGCTGGTCGGCTTCATCCACGGCGTGATGAACACCGACAACATGGCCCTCTCCGGCGAAACGATCGACTACGGGCCGTGCGCGTTTATGAACGCGTATGATCCCGCCACGGTGTTCAGTTCCATCGACGGGCGCGGGCGATACGCATATGGCAACCAGCCGTCGATCGCGCAGTGGAACCTCGCACGGCTTGCCGAGGCGATGTTGCCGCTGTTCGATCCAGACGTCGATCGAGCGGTGGAGCGGGCAAGCGCGGCGCTCGACCGGTTTCCGGTTCTCTTCGAGCAGCACTGGCTGGACGGCATGCGAGCAAAACTCGGATTGTTTACGCGGGAACGTGGTGATGAGGGGCTTGTCAACGATCTGCTCGCGTGGATGCAGCGACGATCGGCAGACTTCACGAACACGTTCCGGTTGATCACCACCGGGCGTCTGCTCGCGCATTCCACGAATACCGACCCTGAAGTGGAGGCCTGGTATCGGCGGCTGGAGGCGCGCCGCGCGCGCCAGCCGCAGTCTTCCGCCGAGGCCGACACCCTCATGCGGCGGCACAACCCGGCATTCATTCCGCGTAATCACAGGGTGGAGGAGGCGCTTTCGGCCGCGACCGGCAACGAGGATCCGTCCGTGATGGCGCGACTGCTCCAGGTGTTGGCGACACCGTACGATCACGAACGCGATCTGCCGGCGTTCAGTGCACCCAGCGTGGCCGACGGGCCCTCCCGCACGTTTTGCGGCACATAGGTACGCCCATCCCGCCAGATCTGGCGGCCCTCGGCCCAGACTGTTTCCACCCAGTGTGCGTCGAGCTGCATCCGGTGACTCCGCGCGGGCGAAAGCTGATCCTCGGGAAGCAGGTCGCGGACCCTCACGAGCACCGACTCGCGCACGACCGCCCGCGTATCAGCGAGGACGATCTGGTCCATCGGCAACGAGACTCGGAGGCCCTGTGGGAACTGCACAAACGTCCGGGTGGGCCTAGCCCAGCTTCCGCCTGGCGTCCTGCAGCATTGCGATCAGCGCAGCGCGCGCCTCGTCGGGCGTGCCGACCGGCATGGCGAAGGCCAGGCGAATTGGCCGCGGTCCCTCGTTGGTGTGCGCGGACATCTCGAACCCATACCTGTCGATGCCGGTCATCGTGGCAGACGTGAGGTCGGTCGCCTTCGAAAAGGCCTTGCAGTAAAGCACCATCGCGTCGGCGTGGTCATCGTTCATATGAGCAATGATGCCGGCAGCCGACGGAGCGAGGGGGTCCGGCTCGGCCGCCCGCCACTCCGCTTGGCTAATCCACGACATCCGTCCGTAGCCGCCGATGTAGCGGATCCAGCCCACGTGCAGCCTCCACAACGCGAAGTCGCGGAAATCAGCGTAGTAGGCGGCATTCGGATGTACGGTCAAGAACGCGGCTCGAGCGCGGCCACCATCTCCTTCGACGCGGGTGCACGGTCCGAGCATCGTGACGCGGCCGTTGGCGAGCGGGTCGTCAGCCCCATTCTCCGCCACCAGCAGGGACGCGCGAGGATCCCGCTCGAGGTTCTTGGTGTGTTCGGCTAACCCACTGATCAGGAAGACCGGGTTTCCCTCGTCAAAAGCGACGGTCACGAACGAGCCGTAGGGGTAGCCCTCCGGCTCCAGGGCTAGCGTGCATAAGGTGCCCGTCGGGATCCGGGCCACCAAGGTGCGCGCCCGCTCGGCGTGCGTGGGCGTCGGAATATTCACGTCGTACAGCAGCTCCGCCGTGCTTCCAGACGATGGAGCGTGTCGAGCTTCGCTCATGCGTTCCGGTCCTCCTCCTGCCAGGGGCTCCAACGCCGGACGTGCCGCTGCCGTCGCTCGTGCGCTAGACGCCGACCGGCGGGCGCTTCGCAGCCAGCGAGTGCGGCGAGATCCGGATAGACGCACGTCTCGCCACCACTTGCCCCCCGCGTTGTTCAAACTCTGATCTTAGACGAGGGGGCCAAATAATCGCGTTTCCCGCTCGATACAGACTTCGCAAGCGGCTCAACGACAGAACGCCCAATGAGTGATGAACGACGAAGCCGTCCCCAGGGCGTCGACTGCCTCTTCGACGGCAGCAGGAGAACGGTTGTGTGGATGGAATTCAGTGCTCCGCCGGCGCCGATGGCGATCGCCGTGGCCCCATCGAGACGCTATCCGGCACCTCCCGTCGATGAGCAGCGTGCTGGCCGGGGTCGCAGATTTGCGCGAATCGCGCAGGCGTGCCGGGGCACGACGCGACCCGCAACATGAGGCGTTCGAAGACTGACGTCCCGGTTGTCGCCCGTGAAAGATCTTCGACGGTGGTCCCGACGAGCAGCGGCGGATAAGCGTGCCAGATCAGATCGTTGCAAGTCCCTGCGGCGTCACCGGCCGCCTTGTCGGCGAACGTTGATTTCTGACGCCCGAGCCATCGTCCCGTGTACGACCAGGCCAATCGCTCACGTCCTGATCAATCTGAGAATTCCATCGTTGATGGTGAAGTCGGCGGACGGTTCGGCATCAACACGAGTCGACAACAGTGCGTTGAGGTTCATGAAAACGGTTGGGCTTGCCGCCATCCCCAAAGCTGGAGCAATCCTCGACATGACCGCCTCCGCCATTAGTGCGCCAGTTGGTTGCAGGGTCAGACAGGCAGACTGGGACGAGCGGGAGGGCATATTTGTCGTCTCCTGCAGCTACGCAAGGACGTCGATACCAGAGGCCGACTATCGAGCGCTGCTGGGCAGCTCCGATTGGATGACCAAGCCGCTGCTCTAGTACACCGGGGTACAAGCGGAGCAACATGACGCTCACGCAGCTCTTTCTGGCGGCACTCGATCGTGAAGCACACAGTACGCGACGCGCCTCACGCCGCCGCCTGGCCAGGGTCAATATCAGCAGCCGATATCGATCCACAGTCCCGGCGATTGACGGGCCGTTGGCCGACGATCAGAGGT
>JBOGIN010000253.1:0-8566 GCA_050742275.1 Vicinamibacteraceae bacterium | reverse complement strand
GGCTCGCTCAACGCCGACAGGGCGTAAGCGCCGGTGAACTCTCTGAGATCGTCGTGGTCCACGTCAACCAGTCCCCACGGTTGGGCGCTACTCGCGCTCGAGCGCCGCGCGCAGCTTGAGCAGCCCGGAGCGAATTCGCGTCTTGACGGTCCCGAGCGGCTGGCGCAGCCGCTCGGCAATCTCTTCCTGCGTCAACCCTTCGTAATACGCGAGCGTGATCGCCTGGCGATGGCCGTCCGGCAATTCGTCCAACGCATCGCGCACTCGGCCCGCACGCTCACTCGTTATGGCCTCCGTCTCTTGGTCCGGCTGCGCATCCGACAAGGTCGAGAGCACGCTCTGTTCTCCACTCGCGGTCCACCCCGGTCGCACCTCGCGCCCACGCAACCGATCGATGGCGCGAGCTCGTGCGATCATGAGCAGCCATGCCACGACCGGCCCCCGGCGTGCGTCGAACCGCGTCGCCTGCCGCCAGGCTTGCGTGAACACGTCCTGCACCACGTCCTCCGCGTCGCGGTCGTCCGACAGGATCCGGCAGGCAAGCGAGTAGACGGCCCGCGCATGGCGGTCGTACAGCTCGCCGAGGGCGGCCGCATCGCCTGCGCTCATGCGCTGGACGACTTCGAGGTCCACCACACGCACGTCAGGCGCCTCGTCGGTCGGGTCGCGCCTCGGCGGCACACCGTCTCTGCGCCGGTCTGATCTCATCTACGTCGTCCGACATTCGATTGGATGCTGGGCGTTAGTGTAACAGGCTTGCGCCTCGGCCGGGACACCGCCGCCGCCTCGACGCCCGCCGGTGCTCAATCCGCCGCGCGACACTGGCCGTATGCCAGGGAAAGCGCGGCAACCGCGACAGGAGGATCCATGCATCAAATACTCGTAGGCGGGCTCACGACGGTGGTCATGGTTGTCAGCCTAGCGACCGCTGCACAGGAAGAGACTGTCATGGTCGGTGGGGCGCCGATGTACCCATCGAAGGACATCATCGCGAACGCGATGCAGTCAGCGGATCACACCACCCTCGTGGCTGCGGTGAAGGCGGCAGGTCTCGTCGACACGTTGCAAGGTGAAGGGCCGTTCACCGTGTTTGCACCAACGAACGCGGCGTTCGAGGCGCTGCCCGATGGCACGGTACACACCCTACTGAGGCCAGAAAACCAGGCCGACCTGAAGGCGCTCCTCACCTACCACGTCGTCCTGGGCAGGCTCGACTCCAAGGCCCTCATGGCTCGCCTGAAGGTCGACGGCGGCAAGACGACGCTCGAGACCGGATCACGGCCCGTCGAGGAAGTATTTGTTGTTCAGCGCGAGCGCCACCCGGTAGGCATGCTCGGGCGTCCTGGACCACTCGAGGATCTTCTTGCCCCAGCACATCTGCATGTGCACCACTCGGCAATCGCTCGCGGGTGATCTGGTGGCACCGCATCTTCTGATGCCCGAAGACACCGTGATCGCATACGATCGGCGACGCGCGTGCACCCGCGTCAAGGTCACCGCTGCGGGCGCGCTGCGCCAAAGCGTGCAGGATAAGATGTTGATGGTGCCGGATCTCACCACGCTTGTCCTGTTCGTGATGGCTGCCGGCGTGCTGCTGGTCATGCCAGGACCAGCGGTCATCTACATCATCACCCGCACCCTCGACCAGGGGCGCCTCGCTGGGCTCGTCTCCGTGCTCGGTATCGGTGTGGGGACGCTCCTGCACGTGGCCGCGGCGGCGTTGGGCCTGTCGGCGCTCTTGCGTTCGTTCGCGCTGGCGTTCGATCTCGTCAAGTATCTCGGTGCCGCCTACCTGACCTACTTGGGCCTTCGAACCTTGCTTAGAGACGACTCTGTGACGCGAACCGCCAGGGAGGCGCCGAGCGATCGGCTGCAACGTGTGTTCGCCGAAGGCGTCCTCGTGAATGCTCTGAATCCCAAGACAGCGCTCTTCTTCCTGGCGTTCCTGCCGCAGTTCGTCGATCCGGCGCGGGGAGCGGTCGAAATCCAGGTCCTGTTACTGGGCCTGCTACTCGTCGTGATGGGACTGGTGAGCGATGGATCGTACGCGCTCGCCGCCGGCGCGGTCGCCCCATGGCTCCAGGCGGCACCGCGATCGGTCCGTGCACGGCGGTACTGCGCCGGCTGCGTCTACCTTGCGCTCGGCGTCAGCGCTGCGCTCTCTCAACGCACCGCGCGTTAGCACCTCCTGAACCAGGGCTGAACGGTCGCCGCGAGATCGCACAACCCAGGGGCCACGTGGGGTCTTGATACGCACGGTGCTCTCTCGAGGAACCCGACGGCAGCGCGATTGTGCCTCCTGGCGCGTGTATTGTTTAGCTCCGACCGGAGGTGACCGAATGACGTCGACGCGTTTCGGCATGAGCCAGCCCTCGGCAGATTCCCTAATAACACGAGCGGGATCTGGTGCGCCTGGAAGGCGAGTCCCTCGAGATGCCGGGCCTGGACCTCTCGGTGCCGCAGGCGATGCGTCTCTTTGGACTCGAGGAGGAGGTTTGCCGAGCGGCGCTCACGATGCTAGCACGCCGGGGATTTCTCGTCCGCACCGCGTCTGGCACCTATCGGCGAGCCGAGTATGCATAGCTGCCACACCGATGAAGTGTCAACCGCTCGCAAGAGACCCAGGTCGTCGTCCGTGGGACCGCAAATAGTGACCACTCCGCATGCGTTCTCACAGCGCATCTCGACTGGTTGCGAGGCTTGATATCCAAGCCCCACCTCGGATCCTCACGGGTGCCGGAGATCGTGATGGGCACGACGCTGGTGCCCGCGGGACGGAACAAGGGTCCACCAGCACGCAGCGCAAGAGGCAGCGCGCCGGCACGCGAACCGGCGGAGCCGTTGCGCCCCGTGTCATGGTCGTGTGCTCGTGGATCGTTACGGTCGGCTCTGGAACAGGTCCTGAACCTCTCGCTCGGCTTCCCCCTTCGAATAGCCGTAGCGCTCTTGCAGCCGTCCAATGAGCTTCTCCGTGCTTCCCTCCGCCTCCGTGAGGTCGTCGTCGGTGAGTCGGCCCCAGCGCCGTTTGATCTCCCCCTTCATCTGCTCCCATTTGCCCTCGAAGATGTCCTTGTTCATGCTGATCTCCTTCTTGCCTGAGCGATCGCGTGCCGCTTGCGGCCCTCTCAGGTCCAAGCAAGCGGTGTGCCGAGCGTGCGCCACGACGGCGCAGCGAGGAGACCGCGATGTAACCGTCGGTTGAATCGAAGCAGCCTTGCTGCACATGAGATGAGGGCAGGCCCCTCGGACTCGGACGGTAGGGTCAGGGTCCAAACCACCGAACGCTGCAACGGCCCAATGGTCGCGGTGGTGAGCGGTTCGGAAACGGCGGGATGTACCCGTCAGGTAAGTGCTGGACAGACGAACGCGAGTGAACCGTTGATGACCTGTCGAAACAAGAGAGATGTCATCGAAACCAGGCGTAGTTCGGTCGCCTGGGACGCAGCTCGGAAGCCGCCTGCAGACTGTCCGAGTGGTGACCGGCGGAAAGACGGCGTGAGTCCAGCACAGGCTCGTGTGCGGAACGTGGGAACCTGCCGCCTCGATGGCAAGGGAGAACGCCAAGTGGAAGCCCCACAAGGCGGAGCGTACCAAGGCGAGGCGGAGGGGCGGACGGGCTCGTAGTAGCGAGGAGCGAAGGAGCCCGGCTCTCCAGTCTGAGGAACCAGTCAACCCGCGAGGGAAGGAACCGGTGCCGAAGGCAAAGTCGTATGTGATTCCGAAGCAGCTCGTGTGGGACGCGTACCAACGCGTCAAAGCGAACCGAGGTGCCGCGGGGGTGGACGGCGAGTCGCTGGCGGCGTTCGAACAGGACCTGAAGAGCAATCTCTACAAGGTCTGGAATCGGATGTCGTCGGGCTCGTACTTCCCACCACCCGTGCGGCGCGTCGAGATAGAGAAGGAGACCGGCGGCATTCGCCCACTGGGCATTCCACGCATCGCGCGCCGCGCCCCCCACCTGATGGTCCTGTGGCAACACGGCGTCCTGCCGTAGACCGGAGAGTAAGAGCCGGATGAGGCGAGAGTCTCACGTCCGGTTCCGTGAGGGCGGAGGGGTGCAACTCCCCTCCGCTACTCGACAAATGACTCTCCTCCGGCGAGCGATGTCGAACGGGCGACGCGTTCGCGTCTCGTCTCGGGCGTTCAATCGGGCGGGCATCCGAAGAAGACGTGCACCTCGGCCATGGCGCGGCGGTCGTCGAAGTCCGGCAGCGCCTCGGGCGTGTAGATCGGAACATCGCGAAGCCCCTCCCGTGATAGGGGCAGGAGGTAATCTCCCGGGATCGCGCCCGGTACGAGCAGTCGCCATGGAACCGGCACAAGGCCGTCACCCTCGGGCAGGCATACGATGGCGTATCGGAGGCGTCCGGTTCGCGCATCGATCACGATATCGCGAACCGTCCCAAGCTCGAGGCCGCCGAGGACCCACACACGGCCGCCGAGAAGCTGTGTGGCTCGGTTCGTCCCGCCGCGTGGCATACGTGGCTCCCGCTGGAATGTACGAGCGATCAGGTGGTCTCTCGAGATCCCGGAGCATGCTTTGTGCCAGTGTGCGAGCGGCAAGCGGGCGGCGATCCCGCGCCACCGTGGGCCGTTTCACGTGCCGAACTGTCGCGGGCGTGAACCAGGTTGTAAACGGTACACACGCATTGGTCGTTTCTACTCGTCGTCGAGCGGGTCGGCATGGCTGCGCGTATCCGCATCCGACCGGGCGTCGTACTTGTTCAACCGGTTGTACAATGTCTTGAGGCTGACGCCGAGCATGGCTGCCGCCTTGATCTTCGATCTCCGACAGTGACTGAGCGTCGCCAAGATGAGGCGGCGTTCGACCTCTGAGACCGTCATGCCAACCGCGACCTGCACCGACGTGCCATCGAACACGGACATGCCCGCGCACCCGGCTGCCAGCTCGGGCGGGAGGCACTCCGGGGTGATCTCATCGTGCGCCAGGAGATACGCGCTGTACATCACATTCCGGAGCTCGCGCACGTTCCCGGGCCAGTGGTACGCGCGAAGCCGCTCGACCGTCTCCGGCGTCAGACGCTTGGCCGCACCCTCGCTCGCCTCGAGCTGACGGAGGACGTACGTGGCGAGCCGGTCGATGTCCTCCGATCGATCCCGCAGGGGCGGCACGTACAACTGAAACACCTTGAGCCGATAATAGAGATCCTCGCGCAAGGCGCCTTGGCGCACCGCTTCGTCGGCGTTGCGGTTTGTCGTCGCGATGACCCGCACGTCGGTCGGCACGAGCAGCTCACCGCCCACACGGGTGAAGCTACGGGTTTCGAGCGCGCGGAGGAGCTTGACTTGCAACGTCACGGGCATTTCCGTGAGCTCGTCCAGCAGCAGTGTGCCGTGCGCTGCGCGTTCGAAGTACCCCTTGTGCCGCCGATCAGCGCCGGTAAAGCTCCCACGCTCGTGGCCGAACAGCTCGCTTTCCATGAGGCTGGACGGGATCGCCCCGCAGTTGACCGCCACGAACGGCCCGTGGCGGCGACGGCTCAGATCATGAATCGTGCGCGCGACCACCTCCTTGCCAACGCCGCTTTCACCAACGACCAGGACCGTCGCGTTGGTCGGCGCAACGCGGCAGAGCACGGAGTACAGGGCGTCCATGGGCCGCGATGTGCCGACCAGCTGCCCGATCCCGCCCATTGCTGGGATCTCCGCCTTCAGCTTGCCGATCTCGTCCGGCAACCCGCGCGTGCGCGCGATGTCGACCAACAGCGCACGCAGGCGATCCAGATCGATGGGCTTCGTGAGATAGTCCAACACACCGCGTCGGAGCGCCTCGATGGCAGTGTCGAGGGTGCCCCTGCCCTGTGATGAAAATCACGGCCGTCGCGTGGGCTGCGTTGAGATCGTCGAGCAGCGACATCCCGTCGCCATCCGGGAGACTGAGGTCGAGCAGCAGCACGTCAGCCGCGTGGCGTGCAAGGCTGGCACGCGCCTCCGCGACCGACGAGGCCGTTGCCGTCGAAAACCCCTCGCGCTGCACCAGAGTCTCCAGCGCGGTGAGCGTTCCTTGGTGGTCGTCGACGAGAAGCGCATGTGGCATGGCATCAGCCAGAGGTTTCGCACGGCAGGGTGAGCGAGAAACAGGTGCCGGGCGCAGTCGCGCTTACTCGCACCTCCCCCCCGTGGGCGCGCGCCACCCGACGAACCACATGAAGCCCGAGACCGTGGCCGTTCGGCTTCGTGGTGAAGTACGGCTCCCAGATGTGTGGCAGCACGTTCTCGGAGATCCCGCTCCCCGTATCGCACACGCGAACGCTGACGGTCCCGTTCGTGGCGGCCACGTGAATCGAGAGCGTGCCGCCGCCGGGCATGGCCTCGAGCGCGTTCGTCACGAGATTGAAGAGCGCCTGCTGAATCCAATCGGCGCGTCCTCGCACATCGACCGGCGCGTCAGGGAGGTTGAGCAGGATCGCAACGCCCTGCCGTGTGGCGGTGCGTTCGTACAAGCCGGCGATAGCGTGTACGGTGCGGCGCAGGTCGAGGCTCTCAGCATCCGGCCGCTCCATGCGCCATTCCTCCAGGATGGCGCCCACCGACCGTTGAAGCCGCGTGACCTCTTCGTCAATCACACGCAGCGACTGCGACGCGGCCGCCGGCGTCGCCTGTGTCGACGTGGTGAGCGCGTGCCGGACCACTTCCACGTTGAGCCGCAGCGCGTTCAGACTGCCCTTGAAATCGTGTGCGGTGGCCACGTAGAGCGGCACGAGCGTCTTGTAGCGCGATGCGAGCCGAAGCGTGCTCTCCAGGCTGCGCGCGCGGGCCATGGGCTCCACAATGACGAGGTGCCCGATGCACTCCTCATCATCGATCGCGTGCAGCTGACACCGCAGCTCGCGCGCGACACCGTCGACTTCGAGTGTGACCTGCACCTCTGCCGGCTCCTCGCCAGTGCTCCGGAGTGCCGGTTCGAGCTTCGCGGCAATCGGCTTCCAGCGAGCGCGAAGGTCATCGACGTCCCGGCAGCCCAGCGAGGTGCAGGCCTCGGGCGACGCGTAGTCGACCTCACCATCGTTGCCCACATGGATCAAGCCCACCCGCAGGAGCGAGGAGACCGGCCAATCCATCCCGGGAGCGGCAAACGTCGCGGCAGCAGTTCTGCGTGATCTTGGATGTCTGTCATGGAGCAGCCTCCGTAACACGAGCCCGGCGTGCCGCATCCACGGCGGCGGCGGCGCGTGCCTGCCATCTCCGCCGGTTATGCGCCTGCGGCAAGCCCCTGGCTGGTTGAGCCTTGCCATTCTTTGCACCGCTCCGCGCCAGGACCGCGATGCCGGTCGCACAACGAAAACAGTACTAAACCCGCACGGGTACGAGAATTGCTTGGTCAGCGCCAAGAAATGAACCTGTGAGAAACATGCTGACTTCGAGTGGCGCTTCCCCGTCCCGCGGATGGCGCGCGATTACATGATGGTCGTCACTGACCACTGGACGACATCGCCGGTGTCGACGAGAGCGACGTTAGGGCGCCGTGGAGAAGCAAAGGAAGACGAAGATGCTCTGGACCATTATCGCCATTCTGCTGATTCTTTGGCTGCTCGGGTTCGTGAGCGCGTACACCATCGGCGGTCTGCTCCATATCCTCCTGGTCATCGTCGTGATTCTTCTCATCACGCTTGATCCAGAGCCGACCGGTCGTCTAGTCAACGCCGCCACACTCAGTGGCTGGCGCAGCGACCGCGCGTCGGGATGTTCGTCGCGTGACGAGCGCCCGCGCGTCGGTCCCAGGGGCGCGGTGGTTGGGGAACTGACCGCGGGAGCCTCGCACCGACGGAAACATTCTGAACGTGACCGAGATGATCAGGACTTGCGGGCTCCAACGACGATCAGCACGATGCCTCCAACGAGAGCCAGGCCGCCAAGCACGGGTGGCAGCGGAATTCGCTCCTGTGTTTCTGCCTCAGCCTCGAGCGGTCCGACGTCAACGACCGTTTCTTCGCGAGTGTAGGTAATGCCGCCGTAGGCCAACGCCACCACGCCAATGATCACGAGGGCGATTCCCACGAGGGTTGCTGCTTTCATCGGCCGAACCTCCCTTTCAGAATGTGTATCTCGAGCCTGCACCGTCGGTGGCGCGACACAGCTTCGAGAAGGTGGCATGGATCCGCCTGCAAACGGCGAAGCAATTCACGCGCCATTCGAGGTTGTCCATCGTAGCGTCACATCCCAAATTCGTGGAGTTCAGTCCCGGCTGTAGCACGCCGTGCGCTGCCAGCTCGAGCGCCTGCATGCCGTCGTCTGAGCCTGACACCCAGCGTAGCACCGCATAGCTGAGTCGCTCCACCTCGCAGGAGACGCCATACTCACCTCGTAAGCGCGCTTCGACGACGTCGAACTGCAGCTGGCCGACTACGCCGAGGACCGACTCACGGCGGCCCACGGCGGGGAAGACAACTTGCATCAACCCTTCTTCCTCGAGGTGCTTGATCCCCTCGTCGAACTGCTTGAATCGAATATCGCGGGAAGCGCGACGCTCAGTAGTCCGGGGGTGTTGACGATGCAGCCTTCGCAGGTCTCCTGGAGTTTCTTCCACGAGTACTTACGGATCTCC
>JBOGIN010000252.1:0-1507 GCA_050742275.1 Vicinamibacteraceae bacterium | reverse complement strand
TCCGGCGCCATGTACGCGGCCGTGCCAGGACGCTGATCGGGCAGAGTGATGCCTTCGCCGCCGGCCCTCGCCACACCGAAGTCCAGGACCTTCAGCGTGCCGTCCGCCGTCACGAACAGATTCGCCGGTTTGATGTCGCGATGAACCAACCCCTTCCCGTGCGCCGCGGCCAGGCCCCGAGCCGCCTGCACCATCAGATCGATCGCTTCGCTGACCGCGATCGGCCCGCGCTCGAGCCGTGCCTTCAACGTCTCGCCGTCGTAGCACGCCATCGCGATATACGTCAGCCCCTCGGCGGTCTCATCGACCTCGTAGATCGCACAGATGTTCGGGTGGTCGAGAGCCGACGCGGCGCGCGCCTCCAACAGCAACCGCTGCTTCGCGGTCGGATCGAGGCTCAGGGCCGGCGAAAGGAACTTCAGCGCGGCCGTCCGACCGAGACGCTGATCCTTGGCGCGATAGACTACGCCCATGCCCCCCACGGAGAGCAGCTCGTCGACGCGGTAGCGGCCGACGCTCGAACCTACGAGACCGATCGGGTCTTCCTCCGCCCGCGCAACGGCATCGCGCAAGAGTCGGACGGCGGCGTCCTCGTACGGACGCAGCCGTTCATCGACCGCGCGATCGGTCTGCGCGCTCCTGCCCCCGCGCTTTCTCATACCAACAATGTCTCAGCCACGCGCGAGCTCGTCGCGCGCCGCGGCGCGGCGCGCTCGAGCGAACAAATCCCCGGCCACGGAGCATGGCACGCCCATTCATAGGTGTCAGGCCGACCCCACGGCACGGTACCGTGTCGCATTGACGTCCTCGAGTCTGCTCTCGGCCGGCCGCCGCCAGACCACCAGGCCAGTCCCAAGCCGGACAGCCGCCACAATGAATATCAGGAGAAACGAGCCCGCGAGGCCAGGCTACGCAGCGTCGATCCGGACATCGTGTCCTGCCTCATCCTTGGTGCGTGCTTGCCGTACGTTCAAATGAGCGCGCCAAACGGAATGCGCGCCACACTGCCGGCGGCAGGGATAGAGGGTGTACCCGTTTTGAGGTGGTGTCTCGGGCGGTACGCCGCCACGCCTTCTCGCTTAACATAGGGTCCTGAGCTAGCTTATCCCAGGCTCGTATCGTTTCGGGAGTCGGGTTGGACGAAGCATGAACCTGCAGACGAAGGTGTCAGCGCCTTCCGGGCGTATGTCGGTCCACGGGGACTCACCTGCGCGCGCCCGGCCGCTGCCTCCAGGCTCGGAGACGGAGGTTGTCCACCAGCGGTTCGCGGTCGAGTATCGCTATTCGGTGCATTTCACGCGTGACGTGTTCTCCCCCGAGAATGCCACGTTGTTGTGTGCGCTGATGGCGCGGGAGCCGGACCGGTTGCATCGCCTCTTCTTCGTGGTGGAGGCACAGGTCGCGCGGCTGTGGCCGGGCCTGCTCCGTGGCATCGAGGAGTACATCGGGCGTCACGGGTCGCGGCTGGACGTGGCGGCGGCGCCGGTGGTGGTGAGGGGCGGCGAGG
>JBOGIN010000251.1:0-2514 GCA_050742275.1 Vicinamibacteraceae bacterium | reverse complement strand
CCGATGTTCCACCGATGGCCGAAGGGGTCCCGAACGCAGCCTGAGCGTTCGCCATAGAAGGCGTCGGAGGGCGGCACCTCGAGGGTTGCCCCGGCGGCGACCGCTTGCCGTATGACCGCGTCAGCGTTGTCAACGTGAACATGAATCGTCACGGACGTTCCGGTGCCGGGCTGCGGGGCACGGATGCCATACTCCGGGAACTCATCGCACACCATCAGCGTCGTCCCCCCGAAGTCGACCTCGGCATGACCGATGCGTCCGCCTGGTTCGGTCAAGCGAAACTTCTCCGTCGCGCCGAAGGCGCGGCGGTAGAAGTCAATTGCTTCCGTCGTGTTTCTCACACAGAGATACGCGAACAGTTCCTGCACGGCCATTGGATCCTCCTGTCACACTGCACGTCACGTTGAGGCCAGGATACGCCATAGCCTTGGACGCGTCTTGAAGGAATTTGACCTCGCCGATCAGGGCCGGCTCAGGGGCACGTGATGCGCGAACTTGGGGGACACGGTCCGATACTGGGTCGGCGTGAGACCGACACACTCGCGGAACTCGCGATTGAAGTGAGACTGGTCGCTGTAGCCTTCGGCCGCCGCTAGCTCGACCCACGACGCGGGACCGGGACCGCGCGCCCGTCGGAGCGCGCGTTGGAAGCGCCGCACTCGAGAGTAGGCTTTCGGCGTCAGCCCGACCGCATGTGCGAACAGCTCGATGAACCGCCGATGGCTGTACCCGCTCTGCCTCACCACGTCGTGCACATTCGTGGCGCCGGCTAGCTGCTGCAGCGCCCGCGCCACGGCGGGATGGACGCCGCGGACCGGCGGAAGGCGCTGTGCGAGCAGCTCCTCGAATGCATCGAGGCGGTCCTCCAACGAGCGGGCTACGCCCAGGCGATCGCGCATCGAGGAAACGCGAGCGCCCCAGAGATCTTCGAGTGCGGTATGACGTTCCGCGAGATCGTCAGCGTGGGCGCCGAACAGGACTTCAGCGGCGCCGGGACGAAGCTGCGCACCGACGGAAGAGAGCGGCTGCGAAACGTCACGGATGTAGAAACGAGCGCGCGCTCCCCCGACCACCGCGGTGCTCACCAGTCGACCCTCGCGATCGGCCGCATTGTCAAACAGGCGGAGGGGGTCGTCGGACAGACGAAAGACGAGATGCATCGCCCCAGTGGGAACGACGTGCTCCCGGCCTGAGCCAGAAGCACGAACATCGCCAGCTTCGTGAATCGCCCAGACCGAGTGTATGAATGGCAGCAGCGCGGGGCGTGGAACGCGTCTCATACGGTTGGCCATCGCTCGGATCCACCATATTGTGTCAGCCTGCCAGCCAGCTTTCAAGGCCATATCGGGTGATGGCAGCTATCAGCCGGGCGAGCAGTGCGAGTGTTTCGATCACGTCGATCCGCACTGAAACCAAGCCGAGCTCCTCGACGCTGGTCAGCGCGCGCCAGGCTCACTTGACATCGAATCAGGGTGACGGACCGGAGGCGATGGAGGAGCGGCATGCACGCTCCAGAACACTTCTGGCGGCGAACGAGACGCGGGCCCAGCGCTCGCGATGCCGTTCAAGCTGTCGGCGGCCGGACGCGGTGAGTCGGTAGTACGTGGCGCGCCGATTGTTCTCGACGTCAGGCGGCGTGCGATGTCTTCGAGCGGGATGACGCAATGGGCGAGCTGATCGAGAGCGGCACCGACCCAGTCCTGCGCTACCTGCGGATCGAAACCCATAGCGGCACGCACACATCGCGGCGTCAACGGCTCTCAAGGCGCTTTGGGCAAGTACACAATACGATTGATCCAATCCCACCCGTGCCCCTCATCACGCCAGAACGCCGTGAGCAGCCGGCCCTGGTGGCCATAGTCAGTACCGCGAACGGTGCGGCGGAACAGCACGAGCCCACCATGACTCTCGCCGGCGCGGAGCACGTTGCCCGCGTGCCACGGAAGCGTTGCTCGGTCACACCCACGAGTACCAGCCCATGTTCAGCACACGCGACGAGTAGTGTGGAATCGTCCAGCCCCTGCCACGAGCCATCCTGCCAGTTCGCGATGTGAACAATCGGGAAGGCGGGCACCAACCGCTGGGATGCGGACACGAACCGGTGGGACGTGTTTTCGTCAGCCAGCAAGCGGTACGGTGTCGGTCTCTTCTTCACGCGATCTGCCGACTTCCTCGGGGAAGGCCTTGGCGTAAGCCAGTGCTCGCCTGACGAGCACACGCGGCCAGCGGAAATGCTCCGCGGTCTTGTCTACGGATTTCGTCTCCTCGTACACCGATAGGACTTCCCACACAGCGACACGATGGCCGGTCAGGTACGCCTCACGCCCTGACAAGGAGTCGCGGAACGAGATGCCGGGGAACGCGGTCTCGAGACTCTTCTCGATCACGTATCGCGCAACCAAGTCGCTCTTCGAGGTCCTCGCCGCGCGCGCCTGCTTGGCGACCAAACGCTCGTAACGCGTTGGCACCCGGCCGGAAACGTACGCCGTGCTCATGACCTCCAGTGTTGTGCAC
>JBOGIN010000250.1:0-13963 GCA_050742275.1 Vicinamibacteraceae bacterium | reverse complement strand
AGCGTGACCACGAGTGGATCGAGGCAACTCGCGGTAGGCTGACGGCAGCTGCCGGTGAGCTGCGAGCTGCGGTGGAGAAGCTATGATCGCACCCGTGGAACAAGGTCGTGCTCCAGAGCGTGCTCTTTCTGCCAGCGACGACACGGACATGCGCCGCCTCTATCTGGGGGTGCTTGTCGTCGAGGCTTTGACCCTGCTCGCGCTCTGGTGCTTCCAGCAATACTTTGCGCTCTGAGCGCCGAGCTCACCACCCTCCCCGTGTGCGCTTGACGCGGCCGTGCGGTAACCCGGGAGCTGTCGCGCAGTGCCTTGACCAGGTCGAGGCACCCTCTCGAGAACACTGGGGCCGTCCCGGCGATGAGGCTCGTGGGTCAAGGATGGTATCTTGTGAGCGAAACGGGCGCGCACGCCATCTTGACCGGCTCTTCGCGGCGCTTACATGCACCCCATCGATTGGATCATCGTCGTCGTGTACCTGGTGTGGATGGTGTACGACGGCCTCCGGCGAACGCACGCGAGTGATGAGCTCGAAGGCTACCTCCTCGCGAACCGCAGCCTGCCATGGTGGGCGGTCGGTCTCTCGGTGATGGCCACGCAGCTTTCCGCCATTACGATGGTGGGCACCACCGGACAGGGCTACGCCGACGGGTTGCGCTTCGTCCAGTTCTACTTTGGCTTGCCCATCGCGATGGTGATCCTTTCGGTCACGGCGGTTCCCTTCTTCCACCGCGCGCGGGTGTTCACGGCGTACGAGTATCTGGAGCGGCGGTTCGACCGAAAGACGCGCACGCTGACCAGCCTGCTGTTCCTGCTCTCGCGCGGCATGTCCTGCGGCGTGATCATCTCGGCTCCAGCCGTGATCCTCTCCGTGGTGCTCGATTGGAACCTGACGATGACCGTGCTGGCGATTGCGCTGCCCACCGTGGCCTACACCATGCTTGGCGGCGTGCAGGCGGTGACCTGGACGGACGTCAAACAGATGGTCATCATCGTGGTCGGTCTGGCCGTCGTCCTCGTGACATTGATCGTCGGGCTGCCCGACGGCGTTGGGCTTGGCGATGCCTTCCAGGTCGCTGCGGCGACCGGCCGCCTCGACGCGATTGACTTCACGTTCAGCGTCACCGAAACGTACACGTTCTGGTCGGGGATCATCGGTGGGCTGTTCCTCATGCTGTCGTACTTTGGCTGTGATCAAAGCCAGGTCCAACGTTATCTCACCGCAGAATCGATTGACGCCGGACGACGATCGCTGCTGATGAGCGCGTACTGGAAGATCCCGCTCCAGGTGCTCGTGCTGCTGGTCGGCGTGATGGTCTTCGTGTTCTATCTCTTCCATCAGCCCCCGATGCTCTTCAACCCGGTGCACGAAGCGCGCGTCCGCTCGGGTGAGCATGCACCGCAATACCGTGCGCTGGAGGAGCAGTTCAAGGCCGCCTTCGACGGTAGGGGGCAGGCGGCAGACCACGTTGCCCGAGCGCGGCGCGAAGGAGACGAGGCGGCGCTCGAGACGGCGGCGCGTGCGTTCACCGCCGCCGACCGACGAATAGACGATGTGCGAGCGCGCGCGGCCGCGCTCGTCCAGCGCGCGAGCGGTGACGCCGCGTACAACGACGTGAACTACATCTTCCCGACGTTCGTGTCGACGCACCTGCCGGTTGGCCTCGTTGGCGTCGTGATCGCGGCGATCTTCGCGGCCGCCATGTCGAGCATCGCCGCAGAGCTCAATGCCCTCGCGACCACGACGGTCATCGATTTCTACCGCCGTTTGGCGCGGCCGCACGAGACCGACGCGCATTACCTTCGCGTGTCGCGCCTCGCCACCGGCTTCTGGGGCATCTTCGCGTGCGTCGTCGCCATGTACGCCACATCGCTGGGATCGCTCATCGAGGTGGTCAATCGCTTCGGCTCGTTCTTCTACGGCTCGATACTTGGTGTCTTCATGCTGGCGGTCTTTGGCCGGTGGGCGAGGGGGCTCGGGGCGTTCGTCGGCCTCATCGGCGGGATGTTGTCGGTGGCCTACGTCTCCTGGCAGTACCCGGCTGTCTCGTTTCTCTGGCACAACGTCATTGGCGCCCTGGCCGTCGTGGCCATCGGACTGAGCGTGAGCCTGGCGGCACCCGCTCATTCACGCCGGTAGGGAAAGGGGCAGAACAATCCCAGTCGTCGTCTCGATCGGTCTTCGGTCCATGCTGATCGCCGTCCTCACGGCGTGGCTGACGGTCTGCGCCAGGGATGCCCAGGCGCAACTGGCTCTCCTTCCTGAAACCTGGGTAGGTGGGTCGATAGACGGACGCGTCATGACGAGCGACGCGGCAGGCAATGGAGTCGTCCTCTCGCCGTACATACTGCTCGGCGGCAAGCGCGACGGTTGGGGGCCCGCCGTTGGTCTCGGATGGTCTCGCAGCGACATCACGGCCGACCTCTTCGGACAGCGGCAAGAGGCCGGCAACCTGCGTGTTCGGCCGTTCCTCGTGGGTATTGGGTACGGGATAACGCGAGGACGCGTCCGTTACGAAGGCTCGCTGGTGACTGGCCTCGCGATCAATCACTTTGGACTGAGTCACGAATCGGAGCAGGCCCTACGCGCACGAGGGATGCCCGTCGAAGGCGACGCCTCCAACAGCCTCGCTGTTCGTCCGGGTGTCAGTGTCTGGTTCTACCTGACACCACGGCTCGCCCTGCGCTGGCACGCGAATTATCTGATCACGCGGCCCGAGCTGACGATTGGGAGTGGTCCAGGATCTCAGCAGTTTCACCAGTCGGCAAACGCATTTACCTTTGGTACCGGATTCGCGTATCTTATTCATCGATCCCCAGCGCAGCCGAAGCATGCGCGATGAGCCATCCTAAGATCGCCCGTTTTGGTGCAGCGTTGCTGTCACTCGCGGCGGCGATTCCCGCTGGTGCACAGCTCCGTGCCGTGCCGTACGTCACCGACCTGGAGTCTCCGGTTGGCTTCGAGTCCGATCCGACCGATCCCGCGCGGCAGTACGTCCTCGAACGAGAAGGCCGCGTCCGCCTCGTCATCGACGGTGAGCTGCAGGCAACGCCGTTTCTCGATCTCACCGATGTCGTCGGATCGGACTTCGGTGAGCAGGGGCTGCTCGGCCTTGCGTTTGCCCCAGACTACGCGACTTCCCGCCGCTTCTTCGTCAACTTCACGCGCGAGCCAGTCGGACACACGGTGATCGCACGCTTCGAGCGCTCCCAGACGAATCCGAACATCGCGGACGGCGACAGTGGCTTCGACCTCGTTTTCGGGGGCGTTCCTTACATCGAGCAGCCCGAGGCGAACCACAACGGCGGCAAGATGCTCTTTCGCGAGGACGGCTATCTGTACATCGCGATGGGGGATGGTGGCGGAAGCAACGACCCGGACAACAATGCACAGAACCCTGCGACTCTGTTAGGAAAGATTCTTCGTATCGACGTCGACGTTCCCGACGAGCATCCCACCGGCTACGTGGTGCCAGCGGGCAATCCCTTCGTCGGCGACGATCAGTATGGCGCCCTCGACGAGATCTGGGCGTTTGGCCTGCGCAATCCGTGGCGGATCACCGAGGACCTGCCAGCTCTCGGGGGAACCGGCGCGCTTCTCATCGGCGATGTCGGCCAAGGAGCGCGCGAGGAGATCAACTACGAGCCGGCCGGCGAGGGGGGCCGCAACTACGGCTGGAGTGTTTTCGAAGGGGCGATCGAGACGCCGGGCATCGATCCGAACCGGCTGCTCGCCTACGAGCCCGCGACGCCGTCCATCCACGACTACACCCGCGATTCCGGCGAGAGCGTCATCGGCGGCTACGTCTATCGGGGGTTGACGCTTGGCGCGGCCTACGAGGGACGCTACATCTTTGCCGACCTCACGGGACGCGTCTATTCGTTCGAGCTCGTAATCGATCCAGACACAGGCGAGGCAGTGGACGTTGACGATGATAGCGTCACGGACCATACCAGGGATCTGTTTGGCAGCAATCCACCCCCAATCACGTCGGTTGACGTCGACGCCCACGGTGAGCCGTTCATCGTGGGGTACGACGGAACAATCTATCGCGTGACCCTGGACGAGGGTGATGACGATGGCGATGGACTGCCGGATGCGTGGGAGCAGCAGTTCGGGTTGAGCACCGCGGTTGGTCGCGGTGATGAGGGCCCGTATGGCGATCCCGATGGCGATGGCTTCAGTAACGGTGAGGAGCTTCGGCACGGCGAGAGCCCGCGGGATGCCCCTGAACCGCTCGTTCGTCTCTTCGCGGAAGGCGCGACGAATTTCTTCTTCGACACCGAGCTTGCCCTCGTCAATCCCACGGGCGCACCGGCGCACGCCACGCTCGAGTACCGGCGCCACGACGGCGAAGTCTTCCGGCAGAGTGTCCCTCTCCCCGCAGAGCGCCGTGTGACCGTTGACCCACGGGAGCAACTCGGTCTGGACGGCGCATTGTTTGCCACCAGCGTCCGCTCGGAGAGCCCTCTCGTCGTCGAGCGCTCGATGCGGTGGCCGCGCGGGACGGACTATGGGAGCCACGCAGATGCGGGCGTGGCCGCGCCGGCCGCGACGTGGTACCTCGCGGAAGGCCACACGGCGCCATTCTCGCTGTTCTATCTCTTGGACAACGCAGGCGCCGAGCCTGCCCAGGTCGAGGTGACCTACATCCTGCCGGGTGGTGTGCCGGTGATCAAGCCGTACACCGTGGCCCCGCACAGTCGCCAGACCGTGTTCGTGAACCTCGAACATCCAGCACTGCTGAGCACGGCAGTGGCTGCGTCCATTCAGACGTCGCCCGAGACGCCCATCACCGTGGAGCGCGCGATGTACCTCGACGGTCCGGACGGCGTGTTTGGCGCGGGCCATGAGACGACGGCCGTGACCGCACCCTCGAATTGGTGGTTCTTTGCGGAGGGAGCCACGGGCGACTACTTCGACATGTTCCTGGCGCTCGCCAACTCGGACGTCGAGCCCGCGCAGGTGAGGGTACAGTATCTGTTGCACGGGAGCGGCCGCGCGGTCACCAAGGTCTACTCGCTCCCGTCTCTAAGCCGCCAGACGATTTACGTGGATGCCGAAGAGGTGCAGGGGCAGAGCCTTGCCAACGAGACGGTCTCCATCGTGATCACGTCCGACCAACTGATCATGGCGGAGCGTGCGATGTGGTGGCCAGGCGCCGCGTTCGACGTGACCTGGCGCGAAGCCCATGTGGTCCACGGCGCCACGGAGCCCGCGCTGAAGTGGCTCACGGCCGGCGGGGAGAACGGTGGTCCCACTGATCGCGAGACGTTCGTCCTGATCGGGAACGTGTCCGACGTCGATGCCCGCGTGCGTGTGACGCTGCTGTTCGAAGGCGACGATCCTCCGTTTGTCGTCGAGGAGTCGGTTCCCGCGCGGAGCCGCGTCACCCTGCCCATCCGCCCCGAAGAAGACTGGCCCGTCGCCGACAAACGCTTTGCCGTGCTCGTCGAGAGCCTCCCCGTTGGGCCGGAGCCAGCCCCGTTGATCGTCGAACGGGCAACCTACTCGAATGCCCAGGGGGTCTTCTGGGCGGCGGGTGAGAGCACGCTGGCAACGCCGGTACCTTGACTCGTTTCAAGACAAGGCACCGACTGATCTGGACAACTACCGCCGCCACCACCACGCGGTCCACCGCTTGCGTTACGATTGAACGATGGCTCGCGAGCGTCTGGACGTCAGCCTCCGCGTGAACCGCGAGATGCTCGTCATCCTCGGATGGGGACGAGCCATTCTCTTGCAGTTCGCCCATCCGCTCGTGGCGGCAGGTGTGGCGGAGCACAGCGATTTCAGTCGCGCGCGTGCGGGACGCACGAGGCGGCTGATGCACACGGTGCAGAGCTTCCTGGCGCTGACCTTTGGTGAGCTCGACGAGCGCCACGCTGCCGCCGCCCGCATCAACGCCATTCACCTCCGCGTGCACGGCACGCTGAAGCGATCGGCGGGGCGGTTTGCCGCCGGCACGCCCTACTCGGCCGAAGACCCGGAGCTGCTGCGGTGGGTCCATTGCACGCTGGTCGACTCCGTCATGCGAGTCTACGAGCTCGTCGTGGAGCCGCTGTCCGTCGCCGACAAGGATCGGCTCGCAGCCTCCGCGGCGACGATCGAGCCGCTCCTCCGCATCCCCGACGGCTTTCTGCCACGCGATCTGCGTACGCTGGACGCCTATCTCGAACGTATGCAGTCGAGCGGAGAAGTCGTGGTCACCGACACGGCCAGGCTCTTGGCCCGCGACCTGCTCGAGCCGCCGCTGGCCTGGATGGTCCGACCCGCCTTCCAGGTCCTTCGGCTGTTGACCATTGGTCTGCTGCCGCCCGCGGTTCGCGCCGGCTACGGATACGCCTGGACGGACAAGGACGAGCGCGCCCTCGCGCGACGGGTGTGGATGCTCCGAGGACTGCGACGGATTCTTCCTCGCGCCGCCTGGGAATGGCCGGCGGCGCGGCGGAGCCGCGCGGCTGGGCCGCATGGAGCGCGTGAGGGGTGCAGATCACACGCGGGGGTCTCTAAAGACCACTCGCCACATGTCGCGAGAAATACATAGCGAGAAATACGTCGTGAGAATACAGCGCGAGAAGCACGTGCCGCGAAACACGTACCGCGAAATACGTAGCGCGCGGTCTTTAGACCGCGCGTCCTGAGACGAGCCCTCATCCATGTTCTCTCGGCGCGTGCCGCATCGGCTCACGCTCAACCGGCTGGCGACGAGAGTGGCAGAGGTCCGTCGACGAGGGGCACCCTTCCTCGACCTCACCATCACCAATCCAACGGCCGTCGAGATCCCGTATCCGGCCGGCGTGTTGGACGCGCTGGCGACGCCCGCGGCGCTCACCTACACACCGCATGCGTTCGGGGCAGCGGAAGCGCGCCAGGCGGTAGCCTCCGACTATCAGCGCCGAGGCGTCGACCTGCCGGTGGACCGCCTCGTGTTGACCGCCAGCACGAGCGAGGCCTACGCAGTCTTGTTCAAGCTCCTGTGCGATCCCGCTGACGAGGTGCTGATTCCCCGGCCCAGCTATCCGCTGTTCGAGCACCTGACGCGGCTCGAAGCGGTAACGGCAGTGTCATACCCGCTCGTTTACGCTGGGAGCTGGCACATCGACCGCGCGTCGCTGGAGCAGCGCCTCACACCGCGCGCGCGCGCGCTGGTTGTCGTGTCGCCGAACAATCCGACCGGCTCGCTGTTGAGTCGAGACGAAGCGGAGTGGCTCATCGACGTCTGTCGGCCGCGCGGGCTGGCGCTGATCCTGGACGAGGTGTTTGCGGACTACGTCTTTCAGGAGCCAGCAGATGATGGATCGTCGGCGCTGCTGTCTCAGACCGAGGTGCTGGTCTTTGGCCTGGGCGGGTTGTCGAAGACGGTCGGCTTACCCCAGGTCAAGCTCGCCTGGCTCGGCGCGGCCGGACCGTCGCGGCTCGTGGAGCAGGCGCTCGCGCGTCTCGAGGTAATCTGCGACACGTATCTGTCAGTGGGCACACCAGTGCAATGCGCTGCCGGCCAGCTCCTCGCCGAAGGCGCAGCGGTTCGCCGTGAGATTCGTGGTCGGGTGCTGCGCAACCTCGAGATCCTCCATGCGCGAGTCGCAGAATCGCCCGCCTGCAGCGTCCTCCCTGTTCACGGCGGCTGGTCGGCGGTCGTCCGCGTGCCAGCGATACGCTCGGAGGAGACCTTGGTGCTCGAGCTGCTCGAGGAGCAGCATCTGCTCGTGCATCCCGGCTTCTTCTACGACTTTGCGCACGAGGCCTTCCTGGTGATCAGCCTGCTGCTACGAGAGCGGCTATTCGAGGAGGGCTGTGTCCGATTGTTTCGAGCCCTCGACGCACGGAGGGACCGGGTCCCATTGGAGACATGGTGAACTTCTGGGAAGGGCGACACGCGGGCATGATGGTGCCCCTGTTCTCGTTGCGGTCGAGCGAGAGCTGGGGTGTCGGCGAGATTCCCGACATACAGCACATGGCGGCCTGGCTGCGCGAGGCGGGCCTGGACATACTGCAGATCCTGCCGGTGAATGAAATGGCGCCCGGCCAGGCCTCGCCGTACTCGGCGATGAGCGCTCAGGCCATCGACCCCATCTTCATTGCGCTGCATGCGCTCGCGGACTTCGGCGCGCTTGGCGCCGAGACGGCGTTCGACCGCGCGACACGCGCGCGCCTCGACAGCGTGCGGTCCGGCCACCGGCTCGATCATGCCGCCGTTCGTGCCATCAAGACGGAGGCACTCAGGCTGGCGTTCGATCGGTTCGTCGACGAGGAGTGGCGCCGCGAAACGCCGCGCGCCTGCGCCTTCAAGAGCTTCCTGAGCGCGGAGCGCTGGTGGCTCGACGACTACGCCTTGTTCCGCGTCCTCCATGAGCAGCAGGGACACCGGCCCTGGTGGGAGTGGGAGGCCGCGTTGCGCGACCGGGTGCCACGTGCGTTGGAGGACATTGCGCCCGAGTGCGCGCGGGAGCTCTTGTACGTGCGGTACTTGCAATGGGTCGCGCATGAGCAGTGGATTGCCGCGCGCCGCGCCGCGCAGCCCGTGGGCATCGTCGGCGACCTCCCGTTCATGGTGAGCGCAGACAGCGCGGACGTCTGGGCCAATCAACGCGCCTTTGTGCTCGACGCGACGGTGGGCACGCCGCCAGACGCGTTCAGTATCACCGGCCAGGATTGGGGCTTGCCGCCGTACCGCTGGGACGTGATGGCGGAGGAGAACTTTGCCTGGCTGCGCGAACGTGCGCGCCGCGCCGCCGAGCTGTACGATGCGTATCGCCTCGATCATCTCGTGGGGTTCTATCGGACCTACATCCGCCCGCTCGACGGCAGCGACCCATACTTTTCACCCGCGACCGACGCCGGGCAGCGCGCCCTCGGCGAGACAATCCTCGACGTGCTGCAGAGCGCGGGCGCTCGCATGATTGCCGAGGATCTCGGCACCGTGCCGGACTTCGTGCGTGAGTCGATGGCGGGGCGGAACGTGCCTGGCCACAAGGTGCTCCGCTGGGAGCGCGACTGGAACGAGCCGGGCCAGCCGTTTCGCGAGCCGGCGGGCTACCCGCCCGCGTCCATGGCGACGACGGGGACGCACGACACGGAGACGCTCGCCGAGTGGTGGGATCGCGCGCCGCTCGAGGAGCGCATCGCGGTGCTGCAGCTTCCATCGCTGGCTGCGCAGGGCGTCGACGTGGGGCGTCCCTTCGATCACGAGCTGCGCGACAGGTTGCTCGGGATCCTGATGGATGCCGGCTCCGACTTCGTGGTCTTTCCCGTTCAGGACGTCTTTGGCTGGCGCGATCGCATCAATGTGCCCGCCACCGTCGGCAATGACAACTGGTGCTGGTGCGTGCCCTGGCCGGTGGACGCGTGGCTCCAGCAGCCGGAGGCACGCGAGCGCGCTGACCGGCTTCGCGCGTGGGCCCGCGCCTCGTCCCGTGCCCTCGGCGTCCGCAAGGAAACGGGAAACGGGAAACGGAAAACAAGAAGCGGGGCCCGCCGGGAGAAGCGTGACGAAGGCGAGCGGAGGCTGGAATAAGCGGAAGACGCGTGACGAATCCCGTGTCCTGTGTCCTGTTTCCCGTTTCCCAATTTTCAACGCGTCGCCGTTGCCGCCGTCGTGCGTGCCCGTAACGGCTTCCTCGGGAAGGCCGCTTCGCGCGACGCGGCCTGGTAGGCGAACGTCGCCAAGACGATCGCGTTCTTGAGCAGATCGTCCTCGAAGGCACGCTCGTAGAAATCCAGGTTCGTGTGGTGCGTGCGCGTGTCGTAGTCCAGCGGGTCCTGGATGAACTGAAAGGCGGGTAAACCCACGGCGTCGAACGCCAGGTGATCGGTGCCACCCGTATCCCGCATCGTGAGCGTCGTCATGCCCATATCCTCGAACGACGCCATCCAGGCCTCGAAGATCGGCTTGGCCGCCACGTTGCCCTGCAAGTACACGCCGCGGAAGGCGCCACCGCCATTGTCCATGTTGAAGTAGACAGAGAGCTTCTCGTGAGCTGGCTGGAGCGCCATGGTGGCCGGATCAGCGAAGTGTGCCTTGACGTACGCGCGGGAGCCGAGCAGGCCCTGCTCCTCGCCCGTCCACAGCCCTATGCGGATCGTGCGACGCGGGCTCAGCCCCGTGCTCTTCAGGATGCGCAAGACCTCCATGACCACCGCCGAGCTCGCGCCGTTATCGGTCGCGCCCGTGGCGGCGTGCCACGCGTCGAAATGGGCGCCGATCATGACGACTTCGTCCTTCTTGTCCGTCCCGGGCAGCTCGGCGATCACGTTGAAGCTGTTGAGATCCGTATCGGCAAACGTATTCTCGATCTCGAGCTCGATCTTGACCGGGATCTGCTTGTCGAGGATGCGTGACAGACGTCCGTAGTGCTCGACGGCGAGGACGACCTGCGGCAGCACGCGCGGGCTCGTCGGTTGCCGCATGTCCTCGCCCGACCTCGCGCCCTGGACGCCGACCACGCCGTTGCCCTCACCCCGCGAACGTTCCAGGATCGCGATTGCACCCTCGCTCACGAGAAACTGCATACGCTTCCGCCGAAACTCCTCTCCCTGCGATCGCCTGCCCGGGCCTCCGCGCCGCGTCGACCTCTCGGCCTGGATGCGCCCTTCCTGGAGCTGCCGCAGCTCCTCGTCTGTGTAACGGCGGATGAGCGGCTCGAAGGAGGGATCGATGTCGGACCTTGTCCCGTCCCGTGGCGCGAGCAGCACGATCTTCCCCTCGAGCTTGCCGCGGTGCTCCTCGAGGTCCGCGTCGGTGTCGAGTGTCACCCGAACCACCTCGGCCGTTACCCGGCGCTTGGTGCCTGGCGTCCATGCCTTCGGATATCCGTGGAGCACGAAGGGCTCGGGGGCCACCATGGTCGCCGCGAAGCGCTCATTGGTCCATCCGCGGCCAAAGGGACCCCACGGCTCGAAGTGGACGTTGCTCAGGCCCCAGGAGACCAACGTCTTCCTGGCCCATTCGGCCGCTCGGCGCATGCTCGGGGAGTTGGTCAGCCGGGGGCCGTGGACGTCGGTGAGGTAGCTGAGGGTCTCCATCACCTTGGAGCTGTGCTGCGCCTCGTGCTTGATCGCATAGAGGGCGTCGTAGTCGACGCGCTCCTCGCGCTGGGCAGCGGGCACAACCGTCAGCCCGACAACGGCCAGCACCGTGAGCGCAGGGAGGAGAAGGCGGGTACCCTTCTCCAGCCCGCTAGAAGGCATCGCCATCGGCGTCACCTCGTGCAGTAATGGAGGCTCTCCCAATTTTCCCTTTTTCCGCCCCCTTTTTCGCGCTTATAGGTTACTATGTCGGGCATCTGGCCGGTCAGAAATCGGGATTCAGGATTCGGGAATCAGCATTCAGGGAAACGGAGACGATGCGGAGCCTTCCACAACTGATGGCAGTGGCGGCGGTGCTGCTTCTGGTTGCTTGCTCGCGACAGATGCCCGAGCGGATACCCGCTCGCGTAAGCCGCGACATCGTCCTCGCGCGAGAAGCGGCTCAGGTGATCGAGGCGCGCGTGCCGCGCAACGCGACGTTCGCGAGCTTGCTGCGTGCCCACCAGGTGAGCGAGGACATCGTCTACTCGCTGATTGAATCGATGCAGCGGACGTTCGACCCGCGCCACCTGCGGGCCGATCACAGCTATCGACTCGAGGCGACGGTTGATGGCCTGATTCGCGAGTTCACCTATGAGATCGACGCCGATCGCTTCCTGCGCATCATCGGCTTGCAGGAGCCGGACGGCGAGCCGCGGTTCGATGTCAAGGTGATTCCGTACGAGAAGTCGAGGGCGCTCGTGTCGGTGCAGGGCGCCATCTCGAAGGAGCACCCGTCGCTCATCGCTGCGCTCGGGAACGCCGGCGAGAAAGAGCCGCTCGCCATCGAGATGGCGGAAGTGTTCGGCGGCGACATCGACTTCCATCACGATCTCCAGGTTGGAGATGCGTTCGACCTGGTGTTCGAGAAGACCGTGCGGGAGGGCGAGTTCGTCGGCTATGGGGATCTGATCGCCGCGCGCATCACGACCGGAGGTCGCAGCTATGAGGCCTTCCGCTTCACACCACCCGGCGGCAAGCCAGGCTACTACGATCGCGAAGGACGATCCGTGAAGCGGTTCATGCTGGCGACGCCACTGCAGTTCGAGCCGCGCGTCACGTCGCGGTTCTCGTATCGTCGGCTTCATCCGGTGCTTGGCCGCGTCCGCGCACATCGGGGTGTCGATTACGGCGCGCCGCGAGGGGCTCCTATCCTCGCTGTCGCAAGCGGCGTTGTGCGCAAGGCGGGCCGGATGGGCGGTGGTGGCAATACAGTGACGATCCGTCACGCCCGAGGATACGAGACGCGATACCTGCACCTGTCCTCGTTTGCCGAGGGGATTCGATCGGGCCGGCACGTCGCACAAGGACAGATGATTGGGCGCGTTGGGTCGACAGGTCTTGCGACCGGCCCGCACCTCCACTACGAGCTGCTCCGCAACGGGCGGCATCGCAACCCGCTCGCCGAGCATCGTAAGCTGCCACCGGGGGACCCGATCCCAGTCAACTACCGCACGCAGTTCACGGCGTTTCAGCAGCAGGCGGCGGCGCGCTTCGTGGAGCCGGCGGTCGCCCTGGCGGCGGCGCGGCCGGCAGCGGATGAGACGGACGGCAAGACGGACACCAAGACGGACGCCGGCTCGTGATCTGAAGGCTCACGAAGGGCAGGCCGGGAGCGAGGAGCCTGTAGAATACCCCGGCCATGGCTGTCATTCGTCCCTTTCGTGCGCTTCGCCCGCACCCCGACCTCGCGCCCCGCGTCGCCGCCGTCCCTTATGACGTCGTGAACGTCGAGGAAGCGCGCGCCCTCGCCCACGGGAACGAGCTCAGCTTTCTCCATGTGTCTCGCGCCGAGATCGATCTGCCGGTCGAGACCGACCCGTACTCCGACGTGGTCTACGAGCGGGCCCGCGCCAACTTCGACCGCCTGAGGTCTGCAGCGCTCGTCGAGGAGTCGTACGCCGCGCTGTATTTCTACCGGCTTCGCATGGGTGAGCACGAGCAAACGGGACTCGCCGCCTGTTACTCGATCGAAGAGTACACCCAAGGGCTGATCAAGAAGCACGAGAACACACGCGCCGCCAAAGAGGACGATCGGACGCTGCACATGGCCTGCCTGCGGGCGCAGACCGGTCCCGTGTTTCTCACCTATCGTCCGCAACGGTCAATCGACGTTCTCCGTGCGCGAGTCTGCGCAGGGGAGCCGCTCCATGATTTCGTTGCGGAGGACGGCGTTCGGCATACCTTGTGGCGCGCCGAGCCGGACACGTGTGAAGCGCTCCTCACCGCGTTCGGTGACGTGTCCGAGCTCTACATCGCCGATGGTCACCATCGTGCGGCCAGCGCGGGGCGTGCGCACGCGGCAATGGCCGCCGCCGACGCGGCGGGTGAGCATGCATGGTTCCTCGCCGTGGCGTTTCCCGACGATGAGGTTCAGATCCTCCCGTATCACCGTGTGGTCAAGAGCCTGCCAGGGGTGAACGAGGCGCAGTTCCTCGAGGCGCTGGGGCGGTGTGGCACGCTGGAGCCGGGCGGCCCGTCACCCTCGCGCAAGGGACAGTGTGGCCTTTACGTGGACGGCAGCTGGCGCACCCTCACGCTGCAGTCCAGGATCGCCGGATCAACCGATCCCACGGCGACGCTCGATGCTGCGGTGTTGCAGGAGACCGTGCTCGGACCTGTCTTGAAGATCGGCGATCCGCGCACGGACGCGAGGATTGACTTCGTTGGCGGCATTCGCGGCACCGGTGAGCTCGAGCGCCTCGTCCAGAGCGGCCAGGCAGCAGTGGCATTCTCCATGTACCCCGTGAGCGTTGCCGAGCTGATGGCCGTTGCCGATGCAGGCGCTATCATGCCACCCAAGTCGACCTGGTTCGAGCCGAAGCTCCGGGACGGGCTGCTGGTGCATGTGATTTGATCGCGCCGCTGTTCGGTTGGTACGTAGCGCGGGCTGAAGCC
>JBOGIN010000249.1:0-2285 GCA_050742275.1 Vicinamibacteraceae bacterium | reverse complement strand
GCGCTACGGCGGGGCCTTCCTCTTCGGCGTCGGGGGCGGGTGGCGCATCTGGCGCAATGCGCTGATCGGCGGGACGTTCACGCGCGTGTCGGGAGACGCCAGATCGGCCGTGACGGCCGTGGTCCCCCATCCGATCGACTTCGGCAGGACACGCACGACCTCCGGCAGAAGCGATTCGCTCCGCCACGAGGAGTCGGCGTTTCACCTCAGCGGCACATGGATGGTGCCGATCCGCGACGGCATCGACATCGGCCTGTCGGCCGGTCCCTCGCTCTACTTCATCTCACACGAGTTCGTGGGCGCGCTGACGCCCGACAACCTCGACGAAGACAGCCCGCCCGACTTCGGAAGCGTGTCCATCCGGAGCCTCCAACCACGCGAAGAGAGCGATTGGACGGTTGGCTATCACGTCGACCTCGACGGCACCTATCGCCTGCCCTGGACCCTCCCGGGCTTCACGGAGCTTGGCGCCAGCGGCTTCGTGCGCTGGGCGAGCGCGTCGGTTACGCTGGACGCCGTGAGCGGCCCGCGCAAGGTGCGGGCCGGGGGCGTCCAAGGCGGGCTCGGCATCCGCATGACGTTCGACGACCCCGGATTCCCCAGGATCCCCATGCCCTGGTAATATCGACGCGGACTTGGCTGAAACCTTCTACAGATCGTTCAAGGAAAAGCAGCTCACCGACTACGGCGCCGGGCGGCGCAACCGCATCGAACGGACGCGGCTCGAGCTCCTCATGCGCCATATCCGGCCGCCTGGCCATCTGCTGGAGATCGGACCGGGGCACGGCTCGCTGGGCGAGGCGGCGGTCGCGGCCGGCTGGACGTACGTCGCGGTCGAAGCCAGCGACCTCCTGGTCGATGTCTTGCGAGCGAAGCGCCTGGAGGTCATCAAGGCCTTCGTCCCACCGTTGCCCGTGGGCGATGCCAGCTACGAGGTGGTGTACGCCGACCAGGTCCTGGAGCACATGGCGGGAATCGACGCCGCGCGCGCGTTCACGGCGGAGGCTTTGCGTGCGCTCAAACCAAACGGCGTGCTCTTCGTCGTGGTGCCTGACTACCTGAAAGAGCGCACCTTCTTCTGGGACGTCGATTACACGCATAACTTCGTGACCACCGAGCGGCGCGTCAAGCAGCTGCTCTACGACGGTGGGTTTCGGATCGAGCGGGTGGTGCGGAGCATTGGCGTGGCCACCGGGATCGCGCGCGACCTGCTCGCCGGAGCGGCGCTTCTCGTGAACCTTCCGGGCGTCGACGCCCTCTCACGCTACACGCGCTCGGAGGAGCTGCTGTTCAAGGTTCGCAAGAACCTCTTCGAGACCCTCACCTTCGTGGCGCGCAAGCCGCTGTCGTGACTCACCTGCTCCGGTCGACGTGGCTCCGCCTCATCATCACGTCGGTCATCCTCCTGTATCTCGTGCGTCAAGTGGATGCCCGTGCGGCGGCGGGGGCAATCCTGGGTGTCTGCCTCTGGTCGATCGCCCTGGTGGGGCTGCTGCTTGCGCTCGACCGCGTGGTGATGATCTGGCGCTGGGTGCTGCTCTTGAGGGCCAGCGCCACCCCTGTCGCCTTCAACACAGCGGCGCGGATCTTCCTCGTCAGCTCGTTCGTTGGCAGCTTCCTCCCGGCCGGCGTCGGTGCCGATGCCGCGCGGGCGTGGTCGCTGGGCCGGCACACGGCGCACAACAGCGCGGCGCTGGCATCCGTGGCCGTCGATCGCCTGATGGGTGTCATCGCCATCGTTCTTCTCGGCACCACGGGAGCGTTGATCTGGACGCGGACGGAAGAGTTGGCGCCGCGCGGTTGGATTCTCCTGCTGACGGCTGGCGTTGTCATGGGAACGGTTGCGGCGCTCTGGGCAGACCGCATGGTTTTGCACCTGCTACAGCCGGGCTGGCGCACGCGCCAGTCGGGCCGGATGCTGCTGCGTCTCGCCGACGCGGTGTCCAGGTATCGGCGCACGCCGGGCGTGCTCGCCTCCGTGTTCTGCCTGTCGCTGCTGGTGCAAGTGCTGCGCGTGTTGCAGGCGTACGTGCTGGGGCTTGGCCTCGGGATCGAGGTGCCATTCACGTACTACCTGGTCTTCATGCCGATTGGCTTGCTCATGCTGCTGCTGCCGCTTTCGGTCAGCGGGTTCGGGTTGCCTCAGGGCGTCATTGTCTGGTTGCTGCGGCCATACGGCGTCGCGGATGAGCTCTCGTTCGCGCTGTCGACCTTGATTGTCCTCTCGGGCATTGCGGGAAATTTGCCCGGGGCGTGGCTTTATCTCAGGGGGAAGGGGTCAAGGG
>JBOGIN010000248.1:0-3713 GCA_050742275.1 Vicinamibacteraceae bacterium | reverse complement strand
GGCCTGGTGGGGCTCCTGCTCGCCCGCGCAGCCATTGGCCTGCTCGTCTGGCTGGCGCCAGCCGGATTACCGCGGCTCGACGAGATCGGCCTGGACCCAAACGTCCTGCTGTTCACGCTTGCAATCTCAATCGTTGCAGGGCTGCTGTTCGGCGCCATTCCGGTATTCAAGTTCGGAGCGCCCAGCGCGAACGCGTTGAAAGAAGGTGGTCGATCGACGAGTGACGGTCCGGAGCGCCACCGCGCGCGCAATGCGCTCGTCGTGGGCGAGGTCGCGCTGGCGCTCGTGCTGCTGGTCGTCTCGGGCCTGATGATTCGAACGTTCGTCGCGCTGCGCCAGGTCGATCCCGGCTTCACGCGTCCCGAGGAGGTCCAGACCTTCCGCCTCGCGATCCCCGAGGCGCTCGTGAGCGATGGACGGCAGGCCGTGCGCCTGCACGAACAGATTGTCCAGCGCCTGCAACAGCTTCCCGGCGTGCGGTCCGTGGGCCTGTCTTCGTCTATCACGATGGATGGCAATGACAGCAACGATCCAATCCTCGTGGAGGAGCGTCCCCACGTCGGGGGGCACATGCCGCCACTTCGCCGCTTCAAGTTCATTGCGCCGGGCTACTTCGAAACAATGGGGAACCCGGTGTTGGCCGGGCGCGCCATCACGTGGCGGGACATCTACGAGGATGCTCCCGTCGCGGTCATTTCCGAGAATCTCGCGCGCGAGTACTGGAGGGATCCTGCGGACGCCATCGGCAAGCGCATCCGGTTCAATCCAACCACTCCGTGGCGGGAGATCATCGGGATCGTCGGGAACGAGCGCGATGACGGGCTGAATCGAGCGGCGCCCACGATCGTGTACTGGCCGATGGCGATGTAGCAGTTCTACTCCGAGGAGCCGTTCATCTCGCGCACGATGGCGTACGCCGTTCGCTCGGCGCGGATGAACTCGCCTGGCTTCCTGGGAGAGCTCCAGCAGGCGGTCTGGTCGGTGAACCCGAATCTCCCGCTCGCGAACGTGCAGACGCTCGACGAAATCCGTGCAGACTCGATGGCACAGACGTCCTTTGCGCTCACGATGCTGGTCATCGCGGCGGTCGTGGCGCTTCTGCTCGGTGTCGTCGGCCTGTACGGCGTCATCGCTTACATCGCCGTGCAGCGCACGCGCGAGATTGGCATTCGCATGGCCCTCGGCGCGCAGGCGGGGGATGTCTGCGGCCTGTTCGTCCGCCAAGGTCTCTGGCTGACGGCGATTGGCATCGTGCTCGGTGTCGCGGGCACGCTGGCGCTCACCCGGCTGATGTCGTCGCTGCTCTTCGGCGTCAGCGCGATGGACCCGGTCACCTACCTAGCCGTGGCGGCGAGCCTGGGAGGCGTGGCGTTGCTGGCCACCTATCTCCCGGCATGCCGGGCGTCGCGCATCGACCCGATCAGCGCCCTGCGATCTGACACGTGACGGCAGCGATGTGATGATGTCTTCGCACGTCGCGGCGATTCAGGGCGGAATTGCGCACGGATGGTCAAGACGGCTCCCGGTGGCTGACGCGATACTGCGGACATCACGCCGGCACGGACCGGCGCCACTCGAGGTCAATTCCCGTGCGAACGACGACCAGAGCCGACTATCTCGATCGCATTCGGCGCGTGCTTCGCTTCATTCAGGAGCGTTTGGACAACGAGCTGACGCCAGACGAATGCGCACGCGTGGCGCACTTCTCGCGATACCACTTCCACCGCATCTTCAGTGGGCTCGTGGGGGAGTCACTCGGCGAGCACGTCCGCCGGATCCGGCTGGAGCGTGCCGCGGGTGAGCTGCGGCGGACGGACCGCAGCGTCATCGAGATCGCCCTGGCAGCCGGCTACGGCGCGCACGAGCCGTTCACGCGGGCATTCCGCGCGCATTTCGGCGTGCCGCCGGCAGAGTTCCGGAGGCGGCCGGAGCCGCTCATCTTCCGTCGCGCGCTGTGCGGCGTGCACTACGGGATTGACGATGTGGTGTCTCGGTTCGTGCCACTTCAGGAGGACTCCAAGATGATCGAAATGAGAATCGAGAGCCAACCAGCCCGTCGTCTGCTCGCCATTCCGCACAAAGGCGACTACATGCGCATCGGCAAGACATTCGACCGCCTGTTCGCCTTTGCCGGCGAGCGGGGCCTCCTCGGTCCGGAGACCGAGAGCATTGGCATCTACTACGATGACTGGGATGTCACGCCGCTCGATGAGCTGCGTGCCCACGCGGGCGTCACGGTCGCGGAGAGGTTTGGTCCCGCGCCGGACGGATTCGAGCTGATCGACGTGCGCGGCGGTGAATACGCCGTTGGGATTCACCGTGGGCCGTACGACAAACTGCACGAGAGCTATCGCTGGCTCTTCGGGCAGTGGCTCCCTGCCAGCGAGCGGGAAGCGGCCAACCAACCCTGCCACGAGATCTACATGAACGATCCATCAACGACGAAGCCGGAAGATCTCGTCACGCACATCTGCATTCCGCTCGTGGGAGACGACAAGACCGATTAGGCCGGCCTCGGTCGTGGCGGAGCGCCTGGAGGGGATCGATCCGCGACGCCCGCGAAGCGGGCAAGTAGGCGGCGCCGAACGCCACCACCAGCAGCAATCCTGCGGCCCAGGTGAAGGTGGTAGCGTCGTACGGCTCGAGGCCATAGAGCTGGCTTTGGACCAACCGTCCCAGGACCAGGCTACCTGCGACACCGAGAAGCGCTCCGACCAGCACCATCGCCGTGCAGTGGCTGATGATGAGCCGCTGCACGGCGGCGGGCGTCGCGCCGAGCGCCATGCGGACGCCGAGCTCTGGAGTGCGCTGCGTGACGCTAGAGCTCATCAACCCGTAGATACCGATCGAAGCGAGGAAGAGCGCGAATCCCCCCACGAAGCTCGTGAGCATGGCCAGCAGGCGTTCGCGCGACAGTGATTCCTGCGTCTGGACTTCGAGCGTCTTCACGTTGAACGGCGTGAGGCCGGCGTCCGTTTGCGCCACCGCCTCCCGAATGGAAGCGAGCAGGCCGGGGGCAGGGCCAACATGGCGGATCTCGAAGCTCGGCGTGAACGACAACGACTCTTCCTGGAAGGCGGGCACGTAGACGACATCGCGCGGCGCGTCCTTGACGTTTGCGTACCGCGTATCCTTCGCGACGCCGACGACTTCGCGTGTGCGAGAGTCGCTCAGTCTGATGCGCTGACCGACAGGGCTTCCAGTGAAATGGCGCGCCATCCGCTCACTGATGATCGCAACGGCCGGTGCATCAACGCCGTCACGATCATCGAAGTCTCGCCCGGCGACAATGGGAATGCGAAGCGTGGCGAAGTAGCCTGGCGAGATGTTGTTGAAGGCGATAGGAATTCCTTGGCCCTCTGGAAGTGTCTTGTCCCCAACTGCGGTGGCCTGATCGATCAAGTAGTAGCTGTCACTTACCGGCCGAACGGTCGAGAGACTGACCGATTGGACGCCCCGGATGTGGCGGATCTCGTCGAGGAGCCGTTGGTACAGTCGAAGAATGTTGGCATCCTCGTGACCGGCGAGCTTCGCGTCGACCGAGACCATGAGGACGTTGTCGCGGTCGTAGCCGGTGTCCTGCGCCCAGAGATTCTCGAGGCTGCGGAGGAAAAGCCCTGCCGCGACGATGAGTATCAGTGAGAGCGCGACCTGTGACGCCACGAGGGTACGGTCGAGCAGGCGGCGCTGGCGACCGCCAATCTCCCGGGTTG
>JBOGIN010000247.1:0-2592 GCA_050742275.1 Vicinamibacteraceae bacterium | reverse complement strand
CAGTTGCAGGATGACGGCGGAGAGGACAAAGAAAATCGCCAGCGGGAGCCATCCGAGATCCCAGGTCGACCAGCGCGCCGCCAGCAGCACCGCCAGGAGGGGCACGGCGAGCCGCGTCACCTGCATCCACAGCGTGAAGATCCAGGAGAGCGGATGCAGCGTGCGCTCCGCGGGCGCCGGCACGGGCGGATCGACACGGCCGGTCGTCATGGCTCGCCGGCGCTCGAGTCACCGTGACGCGGGACGGCCTCGTCCACGCGGTGGAGCAGGTACTGCCGGATGGCCATCGCGGGGCCGAACGCCACGCCGCTCAGCTCGACCTTCGCGTGCGTGGCGCCTGCCGTGTAGAGGACCAAGGTGGCAAGCTCGAATGCGCGCTGCAACGGCCCCTGCGTCACGTCCGTGTGCTGGATGCGCGACCGCGGCACGTTGATCACGCGCCGCCACACGACCCCTCGGCGAATCTCGCATCCTTCCGGCGTCACCGTGTACGAGGTGTGCGCGTAGGCGAGATACGCCCATTGGCGGCCCCACCACCAGAGCCCGGCGACGACCGCCCACGTGCTGGCGATCGCCACCAGCCGCGAGCCGGACGGTGCGGCGAGAGCGGCAGGGATCGTGCCGCCCACAGCCAGCACGGCCGTCGTGATCCAGTTGGTGATGTGGTCGGCCTGGATGACGCGCGCGTCGAGCTTCTGCGGCTCGCCTTCAGGAAAGCCCAGGCTGGTCGCGGCTGCCGCCGCCGCGGCGCGCGCCGACTGCTCTGCGCCAGCCGGCCGTGCGACGGGCTGTGCCACGGCACGCGCGGATGGGCGCTCGACCGGACGCTCGTCCGGCGCGGTAGGTCTCGTTGGATCGGTCACAAATCAGCCGTCGACAGAAGCTCATGCCCATCATACACGGCGCTCCAGTCGCGGGCCGATCGCCGCAGCGCTCACGCCCCGCGCTCGAGATCACGGAACTGCCGCCGCAGGTCGTACTCGCTCGACGTCACCGCCTGCTCCATCTGCGCGATCCGCGCGTCGAGCGCACGGAAGCGATGCTTCAGGGAGGAGAACGTCTCCGTCGGACGTGAAGAAAACGTTCGCCAGAAGCTCTCTTCTTCTCTTGACTCATACACCGGCTCGTCGGGGCGCGCCGGCTTCATCACGATCGCCAGCACGCCGTACGCGATGAGCGGCACCGGAAAGAAGAAGACCGTCGTGACAATCCAGCCAAGGCGGATCCAGTTGACGTTCCAATCGAAGTAGTCGGCAAGCCCGGCTGACACGCCCGCGATCTTGCCGCGCTCGGTGTTGCGCCGGAGCCGGTGACGGTTCGGACCCGGGCCCGGCTCGCCCGCATGGTACGCGTAGCCTTCCCGGTCACGATGATAGTGGTGGTGATGATGATGGTGATGGTGGCGGTCAGGCATGCGACTGCTCCTTGTAGTCCTCACGCCACGTTGGAGCTTCCTTGTCCAGAATCTTCTCCAGAGCGTCGACGCGCCGCTCGAGCCGCTGCGCCGTCTTCCACAGATCGTCGACGAGACGCTCATCGTCGGCCGAAAACGACCTGGTCTTGCGCCAGTCCATCACGTACTTCAGCACGATTGCCGGAAATGCGACGAACACGATCGCGACGATCGCAACGACAAAGACGTCATCCATCAGGTCGCCCCTTTATTCTGCTGTGCCGTTACGGATTGTCGGAGCGCGAGGCAACGCGCTTCTTCAGCTCTTCGAACTCCGCGTTGACCTCGTCTTCTGCCGCGAGCTCCTTGAACTCCGCGTCCAACGACTTGGGCCGGCCGAGCACGTAGCTTTCCGCTTCGGCCTCGAGCTCGTCGATCCGGCGCTCGTAGCGCTCGTAGCGCGCCATCGCCTCGTCTATGCGTCCGTCGTACACGTGCCGGCTCACCCGCACGCTGTCATAGGCAACGCCGTGGCGGATTTCGAGCGAGCGCTGCTTGGCCTTCGCCTCCTTCAGCTTCCCCTGCAGCTTTTCGAGATCCTCGTTCGCCTTGACGAGGCTCTGGTCGATGGCCTGGAACTCCTGGTCGAACAGCGTCACCATTTCCTGCGCCTTGCGCTTGGCCGCAATCGCGCCTTTGGCGAGATCGTCGCGACCCTTGGCGATGGCGAGCTCCGCCTTCGTTTCCCATTCGGTCGCGCGGGCGGTGAACTCGGCCTTCTTGCGCTCCACCTCTTTCTTGTCGGCGAGGGCACGCGCCGCGCGGCTGCGCACCTCGACGAGCGTATCCTCCATCTCCTGAATGATGAGGCGGACGATCTTTTCCGGATCCTCGGCCTTGTCGAGCATCGCGTTGAGGTTCGAGTTGATGATGTCGCCTAGTCTAGAGAAAACGCGCATGGTTCGGTCTCCCTAAAAGATGATGCCGCCCAGGACGAACCCAATCAGGAACGCCCCCCACGCGAAGCCCTCGCGGCTCCGGCACGCGCGGCGGAAGCGGCTCTCCCAACCCCGTTCGGTGTCGTCGTAGTGGTAACGGTAATAGCTCATCTCATGCTCCCGGTGTCTTTGCCCTCTGAATCGCAAGCTACCTCGTGGTCGGTCACCCACGTAGCGAGGGGCCTTTAGGCCCTCGTCGCG
>JBOGIN010000246.1:0-3679 GCA_050742275.1 Vicinamibacteraceae bacterium | reverse complement strand
GCTCCGCGAGCGTGAGCTGGGCAGCCTTCGCGTGTCGTGCCAGGGCGCGCGCCTCGGCCACGGAGGCGAGGTCACGATCCGGTGGCGCAGATGTGAGGGCTTCGGCCATGGCCACGTGGCACCGGATCAGCGTGGGCTAGGCGGCCGGCGTCGCGGGAGGCTTCGGCAGGATGCGTTCGACCTCCGTGTGCGGCCGTGGGATGACGTGCACCGCCACCAGCTCGCCGACCCGCCGGGCCGCGGCGGCGCCCGCGTCGGTCGCCGCTTTCACGGCGCCGACGTCGCCGCGCACGAGGACCGTCACGTAGCCCGCCCCGATGTACTCCTTTCCCACGAGCACAACATTGGCAGCCTTCACCATCGCGTCGGCCGCTTCGATGGAGCCGACGAGACCTTTCGTTTCAATCATGCCGAGCGCTTCGAGAGACATGGGCAGGGCGAATGTAGCAGGAAAGGGGTAAAGGGGTAAAGGGGTAAAGGCCTTGATCCCTTTCCCCCTAGATCCCTTTCCCCCTAGACCCCTTCCTCCCGTGTTGCGCCCGTGCAGAGGTCTACGGTACCATCCCCCACCGGTTGAACATGGCTGCCGTCGCGAACGGTTCCCTGGCAGGGTGCGGTCATTAGGAGTAATTCACGTGAGGACATGGAGTGTGTGTCTGGGCCTGGCGCTGCTTGCGACCGGAGCTTGCGCCGAGAAGGCGGAAACCGAGGCGCCCGTCGCGGCGCCGACCTTCAAACCCAACAAGGCCCGGGTCGCGCTCGGGAGCCCGCTGGAGCTCACGTATCGGTTTGCGGTGTCGAAGGATCTCGGGCCACTCGATCGCAACTACCGCGTGTTCGTGCACTTCCTCGACTCGGATCGCGAGTTGATGTGGACCGACGACCACCTACCGCCCAAGCCCACCAGCGAGTGGAAGGCGGGGGAGGTCGTCGAGTATCAGCGAACCATGTTCGTCCCCAACTATCCGTATCTGGGGCAGGCGACGGTTGTCATGGGGCTCTACGATCCCGAGGGTGACACGCGGGTGCCGCTGAGCGGAGAGGACAATGGCCAGCGAGGCTATCGCGTCGGCTCCCTCGAGCTCCTGCCGCAGTCGGAGAACGTCTTCCTACATTTCACGGAGGGATGGCACAGGCCCGAGAGCTCCCCTGACAACATGGCCGTCGAGTGGTGGTGGACCGAAAAAGTCGCCACGATCTCGCTGCGAAGCCCCAAGAAGGACGCAATCTTCTACCTGGATTTCGACGGGCGGCCCCAGCTCGTGCCGGGCCAGACGGTGACCGTGAAGATCGGAAACACGACGCTCGACACCTTCCCGGTCACGAAGGAGCAGACGATCCGCAGCGTTCCCATCACCGCGGCGCAGTTTGGCAACGCCGAGCAAGTCGACATCACGCTCGACGTCAACAAGACCTTCGTGCCAGCTCAGATCCCCGACAGTGAGTCCCAAGACCCCCGCGAGCTCGGGATTCGCGTCTACCACGCCTTCCTGGAACCAAAGGGATAAGAACGGGAATCAGGAATCAGGAATCAGGATTCAGGAAACGGCAGGGCGGCGGCTTGGGCGACGGCGGAATCCCGAATCCCGAATCCCGATCCTGCTACACTTGACTACAATGTTTCGCCGAGCGCTCGGGACAGCGGCGACCGTCGCGGCGATCCTCGGCTGGCCGGCTATCGGCGCCGCGGAGCTCGTGTTCCTCACCTCGGGCCGCTCGCTCTCGGTCAAAACCTACCGCGTCGAGGGGGATCGCGCCGTTCTCGACCTTCGGAGCGGCGGCCAGGTTATCTTTCCGGCCGCACTCGTGGCGCGCGTCGCGCCCGACGAGGTGCCGCATCCCACGCCGGCCGGCGAATCGTCCGTCGGCGCCGTCGCGACGTTGCGGACCAGCCAGGGGGATCCCCCGCTGCAGTATGCGCGCCTCATCGAGGAAACGTCGCTCCGGCATCAGGTCGACCCCCAATTGGTGCACGCCGTGATAGCTGTCGAATCTCGTTATCAACCGCGCGCGCGCTCCCGGAAGGGGGCGATGGGCTTGATGCAGCTCATGCCGGCCACCGCGCGTCAGTACGCCGTTGCCAACCCCTACGATCCTGCGGCCAACGTCGACGCCGGCGTGCGTCACCTGCGCTCGCTCCTGGACCGATTCGACCTCAAGCTCGCGCTGGCGGCCTACAATGCCGGAGAAGCTGCGGTCCAGCGCTTTGGCGGCGTGCCGCCCTACCAGGAGACGCGCGACTACATCCAGCGCGTCCTGGCGCTGGTGGGACCGCTCACGCGCTAGCCGCCCGCCGATTCCCTGGCGCCCGCTCACGGTTCCGGCCGAATTTCCTGGCCGAACGTCTGATTTTCGCCGGCCGGCTTTCGCCGACGGAGTCTGAGCGCCTCGGGTATAATCACGCCGAACAGGCCGGTAATTGCCACAGCGGCAAGCGGTTGCGGTCCTAAGTCCATGGAGTTTCGCTGCAGGCTAGCCACGGCGTCGGGCGAAGTGATCGAGGGGACGTACGTCGCCGAGAGCGAAGCGCGGCTGCGACACGACCTCGAGCAGAAAGGCATGCTGGTCCTGTCCGCGGCGCCGCGGGTCGGGCTGCGGGTCGGCGGGGTTCGCCTCCGGCGACGCCGGAAGATTCGCTCGCACGAGTTCCTCGTGTTCAACCAGGAGCTCGCGACGCTGCTCAAGGCCGGCATGCCGCTCGTCCAGTCGCTGGAAATTCTGCGCCGCAACGTGCCCAACGCGACGTTCAAAGCCGTCCTGGACGATGTGTACGAGCGCGTGCGGTCGGGAACGTCGCTCTCCGAGGCGTTCGAGTCCCACGGCGACCTCTTCTCGCCGATCTATACGGCATCGCTGCTCGCGGGTGAGCGTAGCGGCGGCCTCGAGCAGGTGCTGCGGCGTTATGTCAGCTATGTCAAGGTGCTCGGCGCGGTCAAGCGCAAGACAGTGGCGGCGCTCGTCTATCCGGCCATCCTCCTTGTTCTCTCCTGTCTCGTCGTCGCGTTCATCATTGTATGGGTCGTGCCCCAGTTCTCGGCGTTCTACGCGAGCTTCGACGCGGAGCTCCCGTTGATCACCCAGCTCATGGTCGGGCTGTCCACGGCGATTCGAGAGCGTTTGTTGCTGCTCTTGGCGCTGCTCGCGCTGGTGGCGGTGCTGATACGGCTGTGGTGGCGACAAGAGGGGCAGCGCCTGCGGTTCGACCGGGCGCTGCTCAGGGTGCCGGGTCTGGGCGATATCGTCCGAAAGTTCGGGACGGCGCAGCTCGCGCGGACGCTCGGCACGTTGATTGGCGGCGGCATCCCGTTGGTCTCGGCGCTCGACACGGCTGCCCGCGCCATCGGCAACCGCTACATTTCCGCCGAGACCGCCACGCTGGCGCACCAGGTGCGGGAAGGTCAGGCGCTCGCGGCGGCGATGGAGGCACGCGGCCTGTTTCCGGGCGTGGCTGTGAAGATGGTGGAGGTGGGGGAGGCGACCGGCGCGCTGCAGGACATGCTGCATGCCGTCGCGGACTTCTACGATGAGGAGATCGAGGCCCGCCTCGCGCGGTTCGTGACGCTCGTCGAGCCGACGCTGCTCATCATCATGGGCGTCGTCATCGCGACGCTGTTGCTCGCGCTGTATTTCCCCATCTTCCAGCTCGGTGAGGTGATGTCGTAGCGCGCGGGGCCTCAAG
>JBOGIN010000245.1:0-4385 GCA_050742275.1 Vicinamibacteraceae bacterium | reverse complement strand
TCCCGTTTGACAGCGAGCGCGTGCTCCATCCGCTGGTCAATCGACGCCAGACCGCGACGGAGCTCGGCATGTACGTGCAGGACTCGTTCAAGGTGAACGCGCGTCTCACCCTCGACTATGGCATACGCTGGGACTACTTTCCGGCCGCACGCTACGACGACGGGCTGATGTACAACTGGGACAAGACGACGGGTGCGGTCGTCGTGCCGCCTGACGCGCTCGACGCGGTGAGCGTCCTGTATCCGGACACGATCGAGGTGCGCGGGGGCGACGTCATCGCGAAACCCGATACGGGGAACCTACGGCCGCGCGCGTCACTCGCCTACCGCCTGAACGAGCGCACGGTCATCAGGGGTGGATACGGCGCCTTCACGGAGCGGCTCGACGACTTCGTCGGCGCCCAGGGTGGCGGCCCGTTCGAGAGTGGCGAAAGCTACCAGAACATCGTCCAGCCCGGCGAGCGGCCGCTGTTCGCGTTCCCGACTCCATTCCCCGGCCTCGCGTTCGCGAGCGGGCCGAGTCAGGACGTGAGTAGTTACCCGCTCCAGATCGAGAACGGCACGATCCACCAGTTCAACGTCAGTGTCGAGCGCGAGCTGATGCCACGCGTCGGCCTACGCCTGTCCTACATCGGTTCGCGCGGCGTCGGACTCAATTACTTGCTGAACATCAACAAGCCGGAGCCCGGTACCACACCATTCACCACTGATCGACGTCCGTGGCCGCAATTCGTCGACGTCAACGAGACCCGCAGCGACGGCAGCGCGCGGTACGACGCTGTTCAGGCGCAGGTGCAGAAGCGCGCCGGCGCGTTCACGTTCAACGCCCACTACACTTGGGCGCGCGACGAGGCAGACTATCTGAACGACGAGAACCCGTACGACGTGACGGGCCACTGGTTCAACGCGAGCGACACGCGGCGACATTACGCAATGGTCAACACGAACTGGGAGCTGCCCTTCGGCCGCGACAGGCGGTTCCTGCCCGACGCCCCACCGCTCGTCGATCAGCTCGTTGGTGGGTGGACGGTCTCCACGGTGAGCTATTTCGGCAGCGGCACGTTCTTCACGCCAGCGTTCTCGGGGGCGGATCCATCGAACACGGGTACCTCCGGCGGCGTGCCCGACCGTATCGGCGCTGGCAATCTGCCGGGCGACCAACGTGACCCGACGCGATGGTTCAACCCGGGCGACTTCGCCGTGCCGCCCGAGGGGCGCTTCGGGAACGCCGGCGTGAACATCCTGGAAGCCGATGGGTTACACGTGCACCACGTGAGCCTATCCAAGGAGAGCCGCCTCGCCGGTGGCACGTCGCTGACCTTCACGGTCACGGCATCCAACATCTTCGATCAGGTGCACTTCGGTAATCCGGAGGACGACATCTCGACGGCGACCGCAGGAACTATTTCCGAGGTGATGTCCGACTTCCAGGCGGAGCGAGGCGGCCGACGTATGGTCACGCTGAAGGGCATTTTCCGGTTCTGAGGCGCACGTGATCAGCACGCCGCAAACCGCGCTGGTCGCAATTGCATGGATCGTGGCATTGGTGCTTCGGGGGGATCCACCCGGCGCCATGTCGAACATCCGTCGAGCCGAGCGGCTCGCTCCAGCCATTGCAGGCTGTCGGTCGTGCCACCGCGCACTCGTCGACCGCTATGCCACCACCGCACACTTTCGAACCTCTGCCGAAGCATCGACGGAGACGATTCTTGGTCCCTCGCCGTCGACGATGGCCACGCATGTGCCGACCACGCGCTTCGAGGTCGAGGAGCGTGGAACCGACATCTATCAGTCGGCAGTGTGGGTGGAAGACGGCAAGCAACGCAGAAGGACGGAACGGATTGAGCTCGTCCTCGGCTCAGGGCGCCGAGGCCAGTCGTATCTCTATCGCGAGGGCGACCAGATCTACCAGCTCCCACTCTCTTACTTCCGCGCTATCGACGGCTGGGCGAACAGCCCCGGGTACAAGGACGGCGAGGTGAGCTACGGGCGTCGTATCCCGCCGCGGTGTCTGGAGTGTCACGCGACTCGGTTCACGGTCGTGGCGGATCCGCCCGAGTTCGGGTATGCGGGCGGCCACGAGCTCGGGATCGCCTGTGGCGTGTGCCACGGTGACGGCTCGCACGAGTCACTGGTCAATCCGGCCGAGCTGCCGCGCACACGGCAGATCGATCTGTGCGCGCTCTGCCATTCGGGCGCGGGTCGGAACCTGAAACGTCCACCGTTCACCTTCGAGCCGGGCGATCGGCTGGACGCACATCTCGGACCGGCGCCCCTTGCTGCCGACGCCGTACCGGACGTGCACGGCAACCAGGTCGCGCTGCTCGGCGCCAGCCGTTGCTTTCTTGCAAGCGACGACCTGACGTGCAGCACGTGTCACGACGTCCACGAGCCGCAGCGCAACGTGCGGGAGCTGAGCAGCCGGTGCGCCGGGTGCCACGAACCGTCGATCCATGCGGACCGCGCGATGGAACCGCCACCGGGACTCCCCGCTGTCGGCGCCACCTGCGTGGACTGTCACATGCCGTTGCAGCCTTCAGGCCTCATTCGGCTGGCGGCGGGAGGACGAACGCTTGCCCCCTCGTATCGCACGCACCGCATTGGCATCTACCGCTAGTCGGTTCCAGAGAAGAGGCCGCCTCGCGACGGTCACCTCCGCCCTCATCGGCGTCGTCCTCATCCAACCGGGTGCTACCGAGCCCCAGATCCGCTTCGTGGACGTTGCGGCCGATTGGGGCATCCACTTCACGCATGAGAACGGCGCCTCACCGGACAAGATCATGGTCGAGACCTTCGGCTCGGGCGTGGCGACGTTCGACTACGACAACGACGGCTGGGTGGATGTGTTCTTTGCCAATGGCGCGAACCTCTCGACTGGCACGCCGTCTCCCGGCAACGTGCTCTACCGCAATACCGGAAAGGGTCGATTCGTCGACGTCACGAGGCAGGCTGGCGTCGTCGGCAACGGGCGCTTCGCCACCGGCGTTGCGGTGGGCGACATCGACAACGATGGGTTCCTGGACCTGTACGTCGGCGGCTACGGCGGAGGCCTCCTGTACCGGAACAACGGTCGCGGCAGGTTCACCAACGTCACGACGCGTGCCGGCGTTGCTGCCACTGGTTGGATCAGCAGTGCTGGCTTCTTCGATTTCAATCGCGATGGAGACCTCGATCTCTACGTGACGCGCTATCTGGACTACGACGCGCGTCGCGGTCCCTACTGCGGCCATCGGAAGGATGGCTATCGCATGTACTGTGACCCCAGGAACTTCGATGGTGTGCCCGACCTCCTCTATCGCAACAACGGCGATGGGACATTCGTGGACGTCTCCCACGCTGCGGGCATTGCCAATCCTGCGGGCAAGGGGCTTGGCGTTGCCTTCGGCGACGTGAACAGCGATGGCTGGCCCGATATCTACGTGGCGAACGATTTGGTGCGGAACTTTTTGTACGTGAACAACGGTGACGGCACGTTCACAGACGCGACATATGCAGCCGGCGTGGGCTACGACGAGAACGGGAAGCCGCAGGCTGGCATGGGCGCGGAGATTGCGGATTATGACGGCGATGGGTGGCTCGACATCTTCGTCACCAATTTTTCCGAGGAGCTGAATGAGCTCTATCGAAACGCGGGCGACCTCGTGTTCGAGGACACGACACGCGCAGCCGGTCTGGGGGCCGCGTGGCTGTATCTTGGATTCGGCACCAAGCTCTTTGATGCGAACAACGACGGGAACCTCGACATCCACGTGACGAATGGTCACGTCATCGACAACATCGCGCTTTACACCTCCAAGCTGTCCTACGAACAGACCGATCAGCTCTTCCTCAATCGAGGCGGCGGGCGATTCGTCGACGTGTCGGCGGAAGCAGGTCCAGCGTTCCGAATGGAGCACGTGGGTCGAGGATCCGCTGTGGCGGACCTCGACAACGACGGCCGTCTCGAGATCATTGTTGCCGACGCGGGTGGAGCGCCGATCGTCATGCGCAACGACGGCCAGGACGGCAACCACTGGCTGCGGGTCTTGGCGCGAGGGCGGGTCAGCAATCGCTTTGGCGTCGGCGCGCGTGTTGCCGTCGAGGCCGGTGGCCGGCGACAGATACGCGAGATTGGTGCGGCAGGCAGCTACCTGAGTGCGAGCGACCTGCGGCTACACGTTGGACTGGGGCGGAACGACACGGTGGATCGGCTCACCATCCATTGGCCCAGCGGTCGGAGACAGACACTCGAGCGCGTCGCCGGAAATCAACAAGTCGTGCTCGACGAGCAGGATGCTCGATGACGTGTCGGCGATGTGAGGCAGAGCGAATGCCACTGGCGGCTCAGCGTCTCGACCGCGCGACGATTTGTCGCATCAGGTCGGATGGCAGCGGGTGCTCGAGCGC
>JBOGIN010000244.1:0-3511 GCA_050742275.1 Vicinamibacteraceae bacterium | reverse complement strand
AGGTCCGGCTCATTGCAGTCTCAAAGACGTTTGCCCCTGAAGACGTCCGCGCCGCGGCGGCCGCCGGCCAACGGGACTTCGGTGAGAACAAGGTGCAGGAGGCACTCGAAAAGATCGACGGTACTCGCGACCTGGATCTGCGCTGGCATCTCATCGGCCATCTGCAATCGAACAAGGTCAAGAAAGCGCCTGCGTTTGCTTACATTCACGTGGTCGATCGCGTCGAGCTCCTGGAGAAGCTCGAACGTGCTGCGTCCGAGCAGCAGGCGGCGCCCGAGCTCCTGGTGCAGGTCGATCTTGCGGGTGAGCCCACCAAACATGGAGCGCGGGTCGAAGAGCTGGACGCGATCTTCGAGGCGGCAACACGCACGACGATTCGCGTGGTTGGCCTGATGCTCCTGCCGCCGTGGCTGGAGGATCCGGAGGTAGTGAGGCCATGGTTTCGCAAGCTCGCCGAGCTGCGAGAGACGCTCAGGGCCCGCGGCGTGCCGGCCGAGATGCTCCGGGAGCTGTCCATGGGGATGAGCCATGACTTCGAGGTTGCCATCGAGGAGGGCGCCACCATGGTCCGCGTCGGCACGGCCATCTTCGGCAAGCGCCCACCCCCAGGCGCGGTGTGAAGGCGTCAACGCCGCCGAGGTGGTTCGCCGGCGTCACGTCCGAAAACGGGGCCTGTCCCCCTTTCCGCTCTCAGTCTTGACGTAACCCCCGGGCGGGAGGATGCTGAATACACACGTCAGGTGAGCGAGCATGAACATTCTGGTCCCAACCGCCGCGGCCCTGATTGGGCTTGCGCTTGCGTATCGCATCTATCCTCGGTACATCGCACGCGTCTTCAGGGAAGACGACGGGAATGGGGTTCCCTCGCGCCTCCTGGCCGACGGCGTCGATTACGTCCCTAGCGGACCGCACGTCGTGTTCGCCCATCACTACGCCGCCATCGCCGGCGCCGGCCCCATCGTGGGACCGACGCTGGCACTGGCCTTCGGTTGGGAGCCCGTGTGGCTCTGGATCCTGCTCGGCGGGATCTTCTTTGGAGCCGTGCACGACATGTCGTCGTTGTTCGCCAGCGTGCGCGAGCAGGGGAAGACGATCGGCGAGATCGCCCGGCGCGCGCTGGGACCCGCCGGCTACGTGCTCTTCATCCTCGTGCTCCTCTTCGTGTTGACGCTAATCAACGCGATTTTCCTCAACCTGAGCATCGCCGCCCTGACGTCCGTCTACCCCCTCACGGCGCTCGGCGTGGCGCCCGACCAAACACTGCTCAACACGGTCGTGGACGACGGTGTCGTCAAGGCACACATCGGTGGCATCGCCACGACATCCGTCATCTTCATCACGCTGTGCGCACCGGCGCTTGGTTGGCTCATCCGTCACGATCGGCTCACCACCCGCGCGGCGTACGGCGTGGCGTTCCTCGTGTGCATCGTCAGCGTGTTGCTCGGCTTCGCCTACCCGGTTCGCATGGATGGTGACACCTGGCGGTACGTCATGACGGTCTACGTCTTTCTTGCGTGCGCGCTGCCGCTTTGGTTCATTCTGCAGCCGCGTGATTTCACGAACGTTCAGATCCTGTATGGCGGGCAGCTCCTGCTGCTCGTCGCCGTGGTGGTGGCGGGCGCGAGCGGCACGACAATCCAGGCGCCCGCGGCTGCGATTGGCGAAGGGAGCGCGCTCCTCAAGGGCGGGGTGTGGCCGTTCTTGTTCATCACCGTGGCGTGCGGCGCCATCAGTGGGTTCCATAGCCTGGTGGCCAGCGGTACGACCGTCAAGCAGTTGCCAAAGGAGAGCGACTGCCGCCGCGTTGGCTACGGCGCGATGCTCGTCGAGAGCTTCTTGGCGGTGCTGGTGTTGGTGGCGGTGGCGTCGATGCTGCCGCGGAGTGAGTATCTCGCCATCGTGTATCCGCCCGATGGGGTGACGAATCCGATCCTGGGTTTTGCCATCGCCGCGGGACGCCTGGTGCACAGCGCGTTTCCATTCATCCCCGTCGCAATTGCCGTCGTCTTCGGCATCCTCATGGTGGAAGGATTCGTCGTCACGACGCTCGACAGCGCGGTGCGTCTTTGCCGCTATCTGCTGGAAGAGTTCTGGCAGTTCGCATTCAACGGCGCGGTTCCGGCGGCGCTTCGCAATATCTACGTCAACACCGGCATTGCAGTCGCCCTCATGGTCTACTTTTCGTTGAGCGGCACCATCCGGCAGATGTGGCCGGTCTTCGGCGCCGGCAACCAGCTCATTGGCGCGCTCGCGCTGGTGACCGTCAGCGTCTGGCTGGCGCAGCGGGCGCGGCAAACGCTGTTCGCGCTGGTGCCGGCGATCTTCATGATCGCAACCACGATCACCGCTCTTGCCATACTGGCCCGGGTGAACCTCGGCGGCGTCAACACGATTCTTGCCGTCACGGCGGTGGTGCTGCTCGTCCTCACCGTTGGCGTCGTGGTCGTCGGCGTCACCCGCTTCGTGCAGGCGCTACAGGCGGAAGTGCCAAAGCCGCTCGTCACTGCCGAGCCATGACGACGAAGCTCGGTCAGTGAATCTGATGCCCCAAGCGGCCCCAGCGGGTGCGGGTAAAGAAGTGTGTGAGCGTGGAAAAGAAGCTGCGTACCCCGGCGCCGGCGCCTTCGTCCTCATAGAGCTGCGGGCTGCTCTCATAGGACCAGTAGATCATCAGCGCCTTTCCCTTGACGAAGTGCCGCGGCAGAAAGCCCCAGTAGCGGCTGTCCTGCGAGTTGTCGCGATTGTCGCCCATCACGAAGTAGTGGTCCTGCGGCACCCGCTGCGGTGAGTACCGCTCACGAAGATCGAAGCCGATGATCTCCGACGGGCCCGACGCCGGGGGCGTGAGGAAGTGCACGTACGGCTCGTCGAGCGGCTGGCCGTTGATGTAGACCTTCTTGTTGCGCACCTCGACGGTCTCGCCGGGCAGGCCGATGACCCGCTTGATGAAGTCGCGCTCGGGGTCTTGAGGGTACTTGAAGACGATGATGTCACCACGGTGGATGGTGTCGATTGGCAGGACCGCACGCTCCAGGCCCGCGGCCGTGGGCGCATAGGCGAACTTGTTGACCACCAGATGGTCACCGACGAGCAGATTGTTCTCCATCGAGCCAGTCGGAATCTTGAACGCTTGGAACACCCATGTCCGGATGAACAGCGCCAGGATCACCGCAATGACAATCGACTCGAAGTACTCCCGAATCGTCGACTTCTTGAACGTTGTCGTCATGTTCCGCTCTCGCCGCCCACCTTCAACACCGCCAGGAACGCCTCTTGCGGGATTTCCACCCGACCCACACGCTTCATACGCTTCTTCCCCTCCTTCTGCTTCTCGAGGAGCTTCCGCTTCCGCGTGATATCTCCACCATAGCATTTCGCCAGGACGTTCTTCCGGAGCGCCTTCACCGACTCGCGCGCAATGATCCGGCCGCCGATGGCCGCCTGAATCGCGACCTCGAACATCTGGCGCGGGATGAGCTCCCGCATCTTCGAGACCAGGGCCTTTCCGCGC
>JBOGIN010000243.1:0-7834 GCA_050742275.1 Vicinamibacteraceae bacterium | reverse complement strand
ATCGAGGGCCTCATTGCCGTGGACACGCCGTGCAACCGGCCGCTGCCCGTGCCGGTGGTTGCCGTCTCCGGCCATCGCCACACGGCGGGCGTGACCAATATCGTCGTCAATCACGAGCGCGCGGCCGCGCTCGCGCTCGAACATCTCTACGGGCTGAAGCACCGGCGCATCGCGGTCATTAAGGGACAGGCGTTCAGCTCGGACACCGCCGTGCGCTGGCGGGCCATCCGGCTGGCCGCACGGCGGCTCGGTCTCGAACTGGATCCGTCGCTCACGGCGCAGCTCGAGGGCGATAGCCCGTTCCCGGAGCTCGGCTACCAGGTGACGCGCCGGCTGCTCGGGAACGACCACAGGTTCACGGCGCTCTTCGCGTTCAACGACGTCTACGCGATTGGCGCCGTCCGCGCGCTTCGTGAGGCAGGGCTTCGCGTCCCTGAAGACGTCTCGGTCGTCGGCTTCGACGACATCCCCAGCGCAGCCTACCAGCATCCCGGCCTGACGACGGTCCGCCAGCCGCTCCGGGAGATGGGGAGACTCGCCGCGCAGGTGATGTTGAAACGGATCGAGTCGACGGAAGAACCCGAGTATCCGCGGCTCGTGAGCGTGGACCCGGAGCTCATCGTGCGCGGCACGACAGCGCAGGGAAGGTGAAACTGGACCCCGATACCTTTCGCTCCCGAAAAGTACCCAGTTCAATTTCTCGGCTCGTTCCGCGCGCCGATCTGCGTGCTATGCTTCAGCGATATGGAGCGAGAAACGTTGCGTAGGCGTGCGGTGGCGTTCGCCGCGGCGCTGATTGGATCGGCGACACTCTTACATGCCGTCGCTATCGGCAGACAGGCGGAGCAACAGCAAGCGCTGCCTGGCGCGCGGAACTACACGCGCGTCGATGCGACCGTTGCGTGCGGCGGCGCGACAAGCGGCGAGGCCTTCCCGGAGCTGAAGCGCCAAGGGTTCGCGTCTGTCATCAACCTGCGGCAACCCTCGGAGCCGGGCGTTCCCGAGGAGGCGGCGCTGGTGAAGGCCGCCGGCCTGGAATACATTCACCTGCCCATGGACGGGAGCGCGCCCGACCCGGCGGTGGTGGACGAGTTCCTCGCAGCAGTGGCCGACGAGAGCAACCAGCCGGTCTACATCCATTGCGCCTCGGCGAACCGCGTCGGCGCCGTCTGGGCGATCAAGCGCGTGCTGCAGGACGACTGGCCGCTCGACAAGGCGTTTGCCGAGGCTGACGCCATCGGTCTTCGCAGCCCAGGGCTCCGGCAATTCGCCACCGAGTACATCAAGACACACCAACAGTGACTCTATTCCCACGATTCACTTGCGTTGGCAGCTGTGGGGCCGCCTTTAGGCGGCCCAGAGCCGGCTGAAGCCGTCCCCCACAAACACACATGAATCGCGGTGTGGGTGGGCGCCCCTCGCGTTTACGTCGGCGGGACGCGCTCGATGGCAACACGCTCGATGGCGATATCCTTCAGGGGACGATCGCGACGGTCGGTCGGCTCGGCGCCAATCTGCTTGATCACGTCCAGCCCGGAAATCACTTCGCCGAACACCGAGTGGCGGTTGTCGAGGTGTGGCGTGGGTCCGAGCGTGATGAAGAACTGGCTGCCGTTGGTGTTCGGCCCCGCGTTTGCCATCGAGAGGATGCCTGGCTTGTCGTGACGGAGGCTGGCGTGGAACTCATCGCCAAACTCATACCCCGGACCGCCGGTGCCGTCGCCTTTCGGATCGCCGCCCTGGATCATGAACCCGTCGATGTTGCGGTGAAAGATCAAGCCGTCGTAGAACGGCCGTTCGACTCCCGCGCCGTTCTCGGGGTCGGTCCACCCCTTCTTCCCTTCCGCGAGACCGACGAAATTGGCAACCGTCTGAGGCGCCTCCTTGTCGAAGAAGCGAACGGTAAACGCGCCTTGTGTCGTAGTAACGTGAGCATAGATGCCAGGTGAGAGTTCCATTCGAATAGCATACTGACTTTTTCGCGGAGGTGACGATGAGCGTCCGGTTCTGGGCGGGGCGCGTGCTTCCCGCGCTCGCCACGGCGGTTGTGCTTCCGCTTGCGGGAACGACGGCCGAGCCAGCGGCGGCGTCCTTGCGGTTCGGCATCACGCATCCGGCGCAGTCGGATGGCAAGCCTTTCGATGGCCGATTGCTACTGATGGTCTCTGCGGACGACTCGGCCGAGCCGCGATTCCAGATCGAGGACGGGCCCGAGACGCAGGCGATCTTTGGCATCGACGTCGAAGGCTGGAAGGCGGGCGAGGAGGCGGTGATCGACGGGACGGTCCTCGGGTACCCGATCGACGCGCTCGGCGACGTTCCTGCCGGCACGTATACCGTCCAGGCACTGCTCCACAAGTACGAGACGTTCAAGCGCGCGGACGGTCACGTCGTCACGCTCCCGATGGATCGGGGTGAGGGGCAGCAGTGGAATCGGGCGCCTGGAAATCTCTACAGCACGCCGCGCGAGGTGACGATCGATCCATCGAAGAACGAGACAATCCGCATCGAGCTCGACCAGGTCATCCCGCCGATCCCGGACCCGCCCGAAACGAAATACATCAAGCATGTGCGCATCCAGAGCGAGCTCCTGACGAAGTTCTGGGGACGCCCCATGCATCTCGGCGCACACGTGCTGCTGCCCGAAGGCGTCGACGAGCATCCCGAGGCCCGCTATCCGCTCGTCATCAACCATGGACACTTTCCGTACAACTTCGAAGGCTTCCGCGAAGAGCCGCCAGACGCGAGCCTGCAGCCGGAGCACAACGCCCGTTTCGACTGGCCTGGGTACAACCGCACCGTGCAAGAGCATGCGTATCGGTTCTATAAGGAGTGGACCTCCCCGACGTTTCCGCGGGTTCTCGTGGTCGAGATCCAACATGCCAATCCGTACTACGACGACTCCTACGCCGTGAACTCCGCCAACGTCGGCCCGTACGGCGACGCCATCGTCAAGGAGCTGATTCCCTACATCGAGAAGAAGTTCCGTGGGATCGGCGAGGGCTGGGCGCGCTTCATGTACGGCGGCTCCACCGGCGGGTGGGAAGCCTTCGGCGCGCAGGTCTTCTATCCAGACTTCTTCAACGGCGCCTGGATCGCCTGTCCGGACCCGGTGGACTTCCGCGCGTATACGGTGGTGAACATCTACGAGGACGACAACGCATACTTCGTCCAGGGCCGGTGGAAGCGGACGCCACGGCCGGGCCACCGTGACTATCTGGGGCACATCAGCGCCACGCTCGAAGAGATGAACCGCCGCGAGCTCGTGCTCGGCACGAAGAACCGCTCCGGCCAGCAGTGGGATATTTGGGAGGCGGTCTACTCCCCCGTCGGCGACGACGGCTATCCCCGGCGCCTGTGGGACAAGCGGACCGGCGAGATCGACCACGAGGTCGCGGCCCATTGGCGCGAGCACTACGATCTCTCGCACATTCTCCAGCGCGCCTGGGAGAAGGGCCTGGGCGAGAAGCTGCGCGGCAAGCTCCACGTCTACGTGGGCGACATGGACAACTACTACTTGAACAACGCCGTGTACCTGCTGGAGGCGTTCCTGAAAGGCACGAAGCAGCCGCCCTACGAGGGAGAAGTCGACTACGGCGATCGCGCGGAGCACTGCTGGAATGGCGACCACGGCCGGCCGAACGCCACGTCGCGGCTGCGCTATCACCAGATGTTCATTCCACGAATCGTCGAGCGCATCGAGAAGTCAGCGCCTCCAGGGGCGGACCTGACCGGCTGGCGATACTAATCCCAGCCGGACGATCATGGCGCTCGTTCCAAGAGATATGTCTATTGCTTGTCGCGGCATCTTGCTCGTGTGCCTGCTGGCGCCCAGTCTCGGTGCGCAGCCACGCTCGTCGATGCTCGTCCTCGACGCAGCGAGCTTCCGGCATCACGTCGACCTGTTCAACCGGATGGCGCCAGAGGAGGTCACCAACGCGATCCCAAACCGTGAAGCCTGGGAGTGGATGCAGGCGAACATTCCGTTCTTCGCCTGCCCGGACCGTGACCTGGAGCGGATCTACTACTACCGTTGGTGGGCGCTCCGTAAGCACGTCACACGGACGCCGGCAGGATGGATTCTTACCGAGTTTCTCAAGCCGGTCTCGCACGCCTCCGACTACAACGCCATTAGCTCAGCGCTCGGCCATCACATCGAAGAAGGCCGCTGGTTGCGCGACCCGCAGTACATCAAGCAGTACGTGCGGTTCTGGCTCCAGTCGGGTGAGAACGGCGGCCTGCAACGCGACTATCACAAGTACAGCTCGTGGGCGGCGGCTGCCATCTACGACTGGTGGCTGGTGAACCGCGACGATGGATACGTGACGTCGCTCCTCGACAGCTTGACGGCCGACTATCGCACGTGGGAGCGCGAGCGCCTCACGTCGAGCGGGCTGTTCTGGCAGTTCGACGTTCGGGATGCGATGGAAGAGTCGGTGAGCGGCTCTCGGACCAAGAAGAACCTGCGGCCGACTATCAACAGTTACATGTATGGTAACGCTCGCGCCATTGCGGCAATCGCCCGGCTCGACCGCGACGAGGCCACGGCGCGTGCGTACGAGGCAAAAGCGGAAGACCTCAAGCGGCTCGTCCAGGATCGGCTATGGGATTCCACGCATCGGTTCTTCAAGGCGCGCGTCGAAGGAAACGGCCTGGCGGACGTGCGCGAGCTGATTGGCTACACGCCGTGGTACTTCGGCCTTCCGGATGCCGATCGCGGCTATGAGATCGCCTGGAAGCAGTTGATGGATCCCGAAGGCTTTTTCGCGCCGTGCGGGCCGACGACGGCGGAGCAGCGCCATCCTGGCTTCCGCATTGCCGACACCGGCGACGACTGTCAATGGAATGGGCCCAGCTGGCCTTTCTCGACTACCGTGACCCTGAAGGCACTGGCGAACGTACTGCACGACTATCCACAGTCTGCGATCAGCAAGGCGGACTATTGGAAGACCCTGCGCATCTATGCAACCTGCCAGCGCTTGAGGCTCCCGGACGGGCGGCGCATTCCCTGGATCGACGAGAACCTCAATCCGTTCACCGGCGAATGGCAGGCGCGCCGCATGAAGCTGCGCAAGGGCACGTTCTACGGACGCGGCAATCATTACAATCATTCAGCGTTCGCCGATCTCGTGATCTCCGGCCTCGTGGGCCTGCGTCCCGGACCGGACGACCGTGTCGACGTGTCGCCGCTCGTTCCGGAAGATCTCTGGGACTGGTTCTGTCTGGACAACGTGCGGTACCACGGCCGCAATCTGACGATTCTGTGGGACCGACACGGAACGAAGTTCGGCCGAGGCAAAGGGCTCCAAGTGTTCGCGGACGGTCGGGTCATCGCGAGCGCGCGTTCTCTACAGCCGGTGAGCGGGCAGCTTCCGTAGTGGCTCGTCTCGGTTGAAGCCGTCGATTCGTGGAATCCTGGATGTAGCGCGGGGTCTTCAGACCTCGCGACTCCACGACCGCGCGGCCTGAAGGCCACGCGCTACGTAGATCATCACCAACGAGGGTCTCACCGCGCCACGCCGGCCTCCACCGTCGACGTCGGGCGGGGCGTCGCCTGCTTCACGTGCTCGTCCATCCAGTTGAGCATTTCGGCGACGACGTGCAGCACCGATTCACGCGCCTCGTACCTGTGCGCCTCGTGCGGCAGGGTCACGTAGCGTACGGTGCCACCGTGTCCCTTGATGGCCATGTACAAGCGCTCCGACTGGATGGGAAACGTCCCCGAGTTGTCGTCTGCCTCGCCGTGTACGATCAGCACCGGCTCCTTGATCTGGTGCGCGTGCCAGAAGGGCGACATCTGCGCATAGACGTCCGACACCTCCCAGAACGTCCGCCGCTCCGCTTGGAACCCGAACGGCGTCAGCGTTCGGTTGTAGGCGCCGCTGCGCGCGATGCCGGCCCGGAACACGTCGGAGTGCGCCAGGAGGTTCGCCGTCATGAATGCCCCATAGCTGTGGCCGCCGAGCCCGATGCGCTCGCGATCGGTCACGCCCATCGAGACGACTTTCTCCACAGCGGCCTCCGCGCTGGCTACGAGCTGCTCCACGTAATGATCGTTGGCCGTTTCGCCAGGACCCACGATGGGCATCGTCGGGCTGTCGAAGATGGCGTAGCCCTGCGTCAGCAGCAGCAAATGTGACGCGCCGGACATCTGCACGAATCGATGCGGAGACCCGCTGACCTGGCTGGCAATCTTGGGATCGACGTACTCCCGCGGATACGCCCACATCAGCATCGGGATCCGCGTCCCTTTCTTGTGGTTGGGCGGCAGGTACAACGTGCCCGAAAGCTGTACGCCGTCCTTTCTCGTGTACGTAACCAGCTGCTTGGTCGCGCCGGCCAATTGCGGGTAGGGATCGGTGAAGCTCGTCACCGCGCGCCGATCTCCCGTCTTCGGCTGCCGCACGAAGTAGTTGGGATAGTCGGTCCTCGTCTCGTACCGCGTGATGACCTCGCTTCCGTCGTCCCCCAGCAGCGCAACGACCGACTCGTAGCTGTTGTCGTCGGCCTGGAACAGACGCGTCGTCTTCAGCGTTTGCAGATCGAGCCGATCGAGAAAGGGACGATCGCCCTCCGGCGAAGCTCCATCGCCCGTCAGGTAGATCGCATTGCCGTCCTGCAGGATCGTGCGCGCGGCCAATCGCTCGACCGGCTCACCAGGGTCGCGGTATCGGTCGTGTTGGCTGAGGTCCCAGACCTGACGCGGCTCTGCCTCGGCGCTGCCAACGATCCAAGTGCGCACATGTCGCGTGGGGCGGTGAAACTCGCGAATCATGGCAGCGCCGTCGTCTGTCCATGCGATCGAGGTAAACCGATGCTCGGTCCTATGCCATTCGATCGGCTCGCTCGTGAACGGCGCCGCGAGCGCCATGAGCTTGTCGCGGTGCGGCACCTCGTTCTCGAGGTCGCCCTCGTCCAGCGCTTCCGCCCAGACGAGTCGCGCCGGCTCCGTCGGCTGCCAGCGCACCTCGCGCGGCCCCACCGGCACGCCGGTCAACGGGACACCCTCCTCGGACGGAAGATCGGCAATCGTGCGCACGGCGTCAGCGGCACGGGACCAGATCTGAATCTCCTTGGGAAACCCGTCGAGCGGCAACAGGCGCGAGAACGGCTCCTTGTGGCGCTCGACCAGGAGATACTTGCTATCGGGCGATGGCGTCGCACGTCCATAGATCCCTCGCGTGCCGACCGGGAGGACATCGCGTGTCGAGCGATTGACGTACGCGACCCGACTCGTGAAGTAATACGCAAAGGTCGCCTCGTCCTGCGCGTCGTGGAGGAGGTCTTGATACGTCCGCACCGGCGCGGTCTTCCCCCGGCTCTCTTGAACGTTCGGCGCTGAGGGCACGAGCGGTGGCGTCGGCGGCTTACCGCGATCCGCCGGCACCGTGAGACACACCAGCGCCGAGCTGTCGTCCAGCCAGTGACAAGGCGGATCGTCCATGGTTGCATTGAGCGCCACGCCCTCGACACGGCGGGCGGAGGCGGCCTGAACGTCGAGCAGCCACAGCGCGACCTCACGCTCGCCGACGAGGCCAAACGCGTAGCTCGCGCCATTTGGCGAGAAGCCGATCGGGAGGAGACTCGCGCCCTCGGGCAGCTGCACCTCGCGCGGCGCACCGCCGCGTACCGGCTGCAGGCTGATCCCGGTGATACCCGGTGTGTGGTGCTGACCGTTGGTGCGAGGGTTGATGCGGTGGCCGGCCAGCTGGAGCATCGGCTGTGCGAGCTCCTCGAGCGGCGGCATGCTCCGTCGCTCCAACAACAACAACAGGTTCCGCGCGGGGCTTACCTCTACCTCCGGCGCAGGCGGCGCGTCGAGGATGTCGACGAT
>JBOGIN010000242.1:0-4268 GCA_050742275.1 Vicinamibacteraceae bacterium | reverse complement strand
GCGAAGGCCTTCAACGGTAGAGGTCACTCGTCGCGGAGCGCCCGCATCGGGTCGATGCGCGACGCCCGGTGCGCGGGAATGAATCCCGCGCCGAGCGCGACGAGCGTGAGTGCCAACGCGGCGGCCGTGAGCACGATTGGGTCGTGCCCTTCCAGTTCGAAGAGCGGCGCCTGAGCGGCGCGGCCGAGAGCTACGGCGCCCGCCAGGCCGAGCAACCCGCCTCCGGCGGTCATGACTGCCACCTGACGGAGGATCAGGCGGCGGACGCGGCCTGGCGCCGCGCCGAGCGCCATCCGCAGACCGATCTCGCGCGTGCGCTGCGCCACGGTGTACGCGAGCACCCCGTAGAGTCCGACGGCTGCCAGAAGCGTTGCGACAATGGCAAAGGCCGTCGAGAGCCCGCTGATGCGGCGATCCAGAACCACGTTGTTTCGCACCTGTTGCTCCATCGTCCGCAAGTTCTCGACGGGCAGATTCGGATCGAGCTGTGCCACGACCTTCGGCAGCGTGTCGACCAACCGTTCCGGATCGAGGGCCGTGCGGACGTAGAACGTGAGCGAGCCCAGGTCCGGACCGATTCCCTGCCGGTACGGAACGAAGAAGACCGGCGGCGGCTCTTGCTTGACTTCGCTGTAGCTGGCGTTCTTCACGAGTCCGATGATCTCTCGTTCCAGTCCCTGGTCTTCGTCGCCCCAGGCCATACGCCTACCAACGACGTCTTGCCCAAGACCAAACTTCCTTGCAAACGCCTCGTTGACCAGCGCCACTCTCGGTCGGCCAACTGAGTCGGCATGCGTGATCTCGCGACCAGCAATCAGCGGGATCCCCATCGTTTTGAAGTACCCTGGCCCGACGGCGCTGTAGAACGAGCCACTTGCGGACTTGAATCCCTGAACGCGAACGCCGGCACTCCAGGTGTCCCCGCCAATGGCCGGCACGTTCGACGCGGTGACGCTCGTCACACCCGGCTGCGCGGCTAGCTCCTCTTCGAGTCGCTCGAACAGCGCGCGCGAACGCGCGGGCGCGTACCCGTTCAGCTCCGGTGAGATCCTGAATGTAAGGAGCTGATCGGTTGTCAAACCGAGATCGACGCGACTCACGTTGGTCAAGCTCTTGATGAAGAGGCCGGCAGCGACGAGCAGCGTCATCGAGAGCGCGACCTGCGCCGTGGCGAGCGCTGTGCGGATCCGTGCCGCGCCGTGTCCGCCGGACGGCTGTCCAGAGGCGCCCTTCAACATCGACACGAGGTCCAGCCGTGTGCTGTGAATGGCTGGGGCCATACCGAAGAGCACACCGGTGGCGAGGGTCACCGCCGCCGCGAAGAGGAGCGCGTCCGCGTCGAGATGGAGGGGCTCGGCGTCGTCCCGACCCAGCCAGACGATCATGCTCAGCGTCAACTTCGCCACGACGAGCCCTGCGAGGCCGCCCAGCGATGCCAGCAGGCACGACTCGGTCAGCAACTGCCCAATGAGGCGCCACCGGCTTGCGCCGATTGACAGTCGCACGGCCATCTCACTCGCGCGGGTCGCCGCGCGCGCCAGCAGCAGGTTCGCCATGTTCGCACAGGCGATCAGCAGGACGACGCCGGTGAGTGCGAGCAACAGGGTCAACGGTGTTTGCAGGTCACCGCGCAGCTCGCTCTGACCCCGGCGTCCCACCTCCAGGCGCAGCGTTCTTGCCTTGAACTCGGCGAGCTCCTTCTCGCTGAAGCCCTCTTGGAGAGGGGCTTCGACCTCGTTTATGATTCCCCGGTACACGGTGTTCATTGCCGCGCGCGCCTCGTCGATGCTCACGCCCGGCCGCAGACGGGCAAACAGATAGACCCAGTAGTTGAGGCGATTGTCGAACTGGTCCCAACCCGGGTTCATCTGCCCGTGCATGGTGATTGGCGCGTATACGTCTGGTGGACTGCCCACCGTTGTGCCCTCGAAGCCGCGCGGGGCGACGCCCACGATCGTCATCCTGTGACCGTTGACGACGATCGCTGTATTGAGCACGTTGGGATTTCCACCCAACCGCTGCTGCCAGTACGCATGGCTCAGGACGACGATGTCGGGCTCGCCGATGGCGCGATCGTCACCAGGCCCGATCAGGCGTCCAAGCGCCGGCTGCGGCCCCAACACCGCGAAGTAGTTGCCGGAGACCAACAGGCCGCTGCCGCTCAGGGTCTGGCCGTGATACGACAGGTTCGCGTCAAACGCCTTGTGCGCGGCGATCCCGGTGAAGCCCTTCTGGAGCCGCTCGAGGTCGCGGAACATTGGATAGCTGAAGACAGAGTCGCCGCCGCCGGCCATGCCGGTGGTCCGTCCCCCCGACCTCGGTCCGGGCGCGGTCAGGTTGACCAGTTCGTCAGGATTCTGCACGGGTAGCGCGCGCAGCAACACCTGATTGAACAGCGAGAAGATCGCGGTGGTGCCGCCGATCCCCAGCGCGAGCGTCAGCATCGCCGTTAGAGTGAACGACGGTGCTCGCCGCATGTGTCGCAGCGTGTAGCGCACGTTCCGCCCGAGGCTGTCGAGGCCCGGCAGGCCCTGCGTATCCCAATAGTCCGCCCTCACCGCTTCCACGCCGCCAAACTTCAGGAGCGCCTGGCGTCTGGCCTCGCTCGGTGGCAACCCGGCGCGGACATGCTCAGCCGCCTGCAGCGCGATGTGCGCCTCGATTTCATCCTGTAAGCGCTCCTCATCTCGCCGCCGGGTCAGCGTCCCGACCAGCCGAATCAGAAACCGTCTCAGTGCTCTCATGGCGGATCCTCCCACTCGATGACGGAGAAGAGGACGAGTCTGCCCGATTGCCAACACGGATAATCGCACAAACGTCTGTGGGGAAACAACAGGAACGCTCGCGCGCAGCACTGGGGGGCCGTCGTGGTCCTTCGTGGGGAGTGAATCTAGCCAGGCCTCGCCGTGGCACTGAGCGCGCGGTAGTACCGTGACGGCAGCAAATGTCCCACGAACGGCTCGATGAATCGAGAAGCGTCCACGACCGCCGGGAGAGTCGCGCCAGTCTCGATGCCGAGCCCGTCGAGCAGGTAGAGCAGATCCTCGGTGGCGAGGTTGCCTGCTGCGCCAGGGGCATAAGGACATCCCCCTAGACCGCCGGCAGACGCGTCGAACGTTGTGATCTCGTGCTCGAGCGCGGCGAGGACGTTGGCCAGCGCTGTGCCGCGTGTATCGTGGAAATGCAAGGCAACCTGTGCGCGCGGCAGCCGTCCCAGGATCCGGTCGAGCAGTCGGTGAACCTGGCCCGGGTGCGCGACGCCAATCGTATCGCTGACGGCTACTTCGAAGACGCCCATGTCCAGCAGGCGCTCGCAGACGTCGAGCACGCGCTCTTCCGGCACGGCACCCTCGTACGGACAACCGAACGCGGTCGATACGTAGCCTCGTACGCGCACGCCCTGCGCGATCGCGTCGGCGCAGAGCTCGGCGTAGGAGGTCAGCGATGCCTCGACGCTCTGGTTGATGTTCTTGTGGCTGAAGGTCTCCGAGGCGGCGGCGAAGACCGCGATCTCTCGCACGCCTGACGCCAGGGCTCGTTCCAGCCCCTTGCGATTGGGCACGAGCGCGCTCAGCCGAACGTCGGACCAACGTGGCAACCGGCTTAGAACGTCCGCCGTGTCCGCCATCTGTGGGACCCATCGAGGGCTGACGAACGCGCCTGCCTCGATGGCACGAAGTCCGGCATCTGCGAGCTTCCCGATGAACGCGGCCTTGGCCTCTGGCGGAACCACGGCCTGTTCGTTCTGCAGGCCGTCGCGAGGGCCAACCTCGACGATGATGACTCGCGACGGGAGCGGGGGGCGCACGGCTACTCCAGCTCCACGAGCGGCGGCCCCGGCTGTACGAGCTCTCCCTCGCGGCACATCACCCTTCGGACGACACCGTCGCGTGGCGCTCTGAGCGGCAGCTCCATCTTCATGGCTTCGAGAATCACGAGCGGCATGTTCTTGGTCACACGATCGCGAGGCGCGACGCAGAGACGCACGACGGTGGCCGGCATGGGTGTGGTGAGCACCTCGTGAGCGCTGCTGCTGCTGCGCACGCTGCGGCGCCTCGATGTCTGTAGCTCCAGCATGACGACCTCGCCGTCGACGAAGACCCAGGTGGAGTCTCCATCACGGACCGCTAAGGCCATGCTCGATCGCGCTGACGACGAGTCGTCGGACGTGACGGTGATACGGAACATCTGATCGTCAACCGCCTCGACAATGAACCGCATGACGTCTTGGTCAACACCGCCTGCGACGGAAACGGTGTCTCCGGCAG
>JBOGIN010000241.1:0-5231 GCA_050742275.1 Vicinamibacteraceae bacterium | reverse complement strand
CCGCTAGAATGGCACAGCCTGGCTCGTGGCTTGTCCAGTGGAGGGTTCCGTGACGATGAGATCGCCCGCTTCCGTGTCCCGTCGATCGTTTCTGGCGCTGACCGCCGCCGCACCTCTGGCGGCCGTCGCGAAACTTCGCGCGCAGGTGCCGGTGGGGATCGAGCTCTATTCGGTCCGCGACCAGCTCACGAAGGATCTCTTCGGCACGGTGAGCGCGATCGCCAAGATGGGGTATGAGGTGGTCGAGTTCTATGCTCCCTATTACGACTGGGAGCCAGCGTACGCGAAGAAGGTGCGCAGCCTCCTCGACGATCTTGGAATTCGTTGTCCGTCGACGCACAACGGTGCGGACGTGTTTACTTCCGAGGGCCTCGGCAAGGCGATTGAGCTGAACCAGATTCTCGGGTCGACGCTCATTTCCATGGCGAGCGCCGGTGGCGATGTGGAGGGTGTCGACGGGTGGAAGGGCGTGGCGGAGCGACTCGCCAAGGCGTCGGAGAAGCTGATGCCGCTCGGAATGCGCGCCGGCTTCCACAATCACCAGCTCGAGTTCAAGCCGCTCGAGGGAGAGCAGACACGGCCGATGGACGTGCTGGCCACCAACACGCCCAAGGATGTGGTATTGCAGCTGGACGTCGGCACCTGCGTGGAAGTGGGGGTCGATCCCGTGGCCTGGATCAACGCCAATCCCGGACGCATCCGCAGCATCCACTGCAAGGACTGGGGACCAGACGAGGGATATGAGGTGCTGTTCGGCGAAGGCGTCGCGCCCTGGCCGGAGATCTTCAAAGCGGCTGAGTCCACGGGCGGTGTGGAGCAGTATTTGATCGAGCAGGAAGGCAGCCGGTTTTCATCGATGGAGACGGCAGAACGGTGCCTAGCCAGTTGGAAGAAGATGAGAGGCTGATCACGGCTCGCTGGCAAAGAGGAGGTGGTTGAGCTGCAGCGCGCCCAGGCTAGCGAGGACCGCAACCACGGCATAGCCCAACTCCGGAGCCACCTCGGCCAGTTGCGACGTGACGGCGCTCGCAGCGGGAACGTCCCGCAGTATGACGAGCGCGACGCCAGAGATTCCCCCAAGAACGCTGTGAACACTGTCGAACTCGCCCCGGCCGGGGTGAGTTGCTGATCTGCCGCTCACCGCCTCGGCCGGTGAGGGTGACGGCGTACGCCAGCGCTTCTTCACCGTATGGGCCGAGGAACTTTGTCAGTCGGCGCGACGTCAGAGAGCACAAGCATCCGCACCCCACGCGACCGCATTCATCGGACGCCCATGGGCGGTGGTTGACAATCGCCCCTGTTGCGAGGCCGTCACGTGCCGACGAGGTGGTCAAGGTTCCGCCTTGTGGTGAGGCGGCCGAAGGCCGCATGGTGGTTTCTAGCAGTCACTGTGCTCGCGCAAAGGCGATTCCACAGCGACGTGCGTGAGTGAGGTCGAGCCAATGGTCGCGCCCGACACCGTATTTCAGGACTTACGCTACGGCGTGCGCATCCTCTATCGTCACGCCGGGTTCACCGCTGTTGTCGTCCTTGCCCTGGCCATCGGTATTGGCGTGAACACCGCCGTCTTTACCGCCTACAAGGCCATGGTGGCACGGCCTCTCGATGCCCGCGATCCCGACGGGATGGTCAATCTCGCGCTCATCGATCACTCGGGTGACGCGCATTTCACGTTCAGCCATCCAGATTACGAGGCGTATCGAGATTCCAGCCATTCCTTCAGCGGCGTCATTGCTTTCAGCCCGGAGCGCATGACGCTCTCGAACGCCGGCGCCATGGTGAGTCAGCGCGACGCTGCGTCGGAATCACCGCTGGGAACAATGGGGCTGCTGTCACACGGGACGAGCAATGCGGAGTTCGCCAGTACGTTCGTTGTCTCTGAAAGCTACTTCGAGGTTCTCGGAGTCAGGGCGATACGCGGGCGCACCTTCGACTCCATGACGCTCCCCGAGCTCATGGCCTCGCCTTCGGTTCTTATCAGCGAGAACTATTGGCAGAAGCGATTCGCGGGCGACCCGGCCATGCTAGGAAGGACGATTCACCTCAATGGCGTAGCGGTCACGGTGATCGGGATTACGCCGCGCGACTTCGTTGGTACCGGTGTAGCCGTGCCTGGCTTCTGGCTTCCGCTCAGCCTGGCGCCGCTCGTTCACGCAGACGAAAATTGGCTGCGCGACCGTGAGACCCCACGCTGGCGACTGTTTGCGCGTCTCGCTCCCGGGGTGAGCATCGAGCAAGCCCAAGCGGAGATGGCGATACTCGCAGGTCGTCTCCGCGCCCTGCACGATCGCTACTCCGAGTGGGCAACGAGCGCAACGGCGCTCGTCTGGCCGGGCTCGCCGTTTCCTCTTGCCCTGGACATGTACGGTGGACTGAACCTCGCCATTCTGCTCATCATGTCTGCTGCTGCGCTGTTGCTCATCGTCGCCTGCGCCAATGCCGGCAGCTTGCAACTGGCTCGTGTGAGATCTCGACGGAACGAGCTGCAGACGCGACAAGCCCTCGGCGCCAGCCGCCTGCGGGTGATCAGGCAGCTACTCACGGAAAGCGCTCTCCTCGGCTTGCTGGCGGGCGGCGCAGCACTCATCTTTGCCTGGGCATTACTGAAGGTCTCGGTGGCCCTCTTCGCCGACGCTTTGCCGGTGGAGCACGGCACGCTCATCTTCGACGTGACCCCAGACCTCGTCATCTTTGCCTACGTCGTTGCTGTTTCCCTGGTTGCCGGGATCCTGTTCGGGCTCGCCCCGGCAATCGAAAGCTCACGCGCCGCGCTCATTGGTTCTATCAGAGGTGCCACTTCGTCCACCCGCAGCCGCCGAGTTCAAGACGTGCTCGTCGCGTCGCAGGTTGCCCTGTGCCTCGTGCTGCTGATCGCCGGAAGCATGTTCATTCGCAGCGCGATTCATTCACTCACAGCCGACCCTGGCTACGATAGCAAGCAGATCGTCGATTTCGATGTTCGGTTTTCCGAGGCATCGAAACATACCGACGGCGGCAAGCGTGCCCTGATCCGAGAGCTTCGCGGGCGTATAGCGGCGCTTCCCGGGGTAACCGCTGTCACGAGCGCCCAGCCGCCAGGCGATAATCGGTTTCTAACTGCTGCCGTCGCGCTCGATCGAGCGCCAGCCACCACCCGCAGTCTGCCGTCCATCCTCCACGACAGCGACATTCAGGCGAATTACTTCCAGACGCTTGGCATTCCCTTGTTTCTGGGCCGCGGCTTTCCATCTGAAGGCGGGCAGGCGGAAAAGTCCGTCGTTCTCAGTGAATCGGCGGCGAACCAGCTCTGGCCTGGGCAGAGCCCGATTGGCCGCAGCCTTCGCTTGGGCACCACATACGAGCGGTTCCACAACTTGCGTGAGCTTCGTGCCGATGGGCTAGTCTACCAAGTGATCGGCGTAGCCCGCGACACACGCGGCGTCGAGCTCGACGGCAGCGGTTCCAAGCAGGTGTATCTGCTCTTGCCCGAAGATCAGCTCCACGAATACCCAATACTCGTCCGGACCGAGTCCGATCCAGCAAAAGTGATCAGAGCCGCTGAAAGGGCGATCGCGTCGATCAGTCCCGATTTGTTGACAACCTCTTCCACGCTCGACGAAATGCTTCGGAGGTCAGCGCCGTTCATCGCCTCGAGCCTTTCCGCTGCTGTGGCCTCCACGGTCGGCCTCCTCGGTCTCCTGCTTGCCTCGATGGGTATCCACGGCACCGTCAGTTACATCGTCGTCTCCCGCACGCGCGAGGTCGGCATCCGAATGGCGCTTGGTGCGCAACGGCGCAATGTGCTCGGACTCATTCTGCGTGAAAGCACGCGGCCGGTCTTTGCTGGAGTGCTCGTTGGAATGTTTCTCGCTGTTGGAGCCTCCTACCTACTGCGCGGCATCCTGTACGGGCTCAGTATCGTTGATGGCGCCTCCTTCGCCGGCGTCTCTCTCTTGTTCGTGGCGGTTGCGTCACTTGCCGCCTACGCACCGTCGCGAAGAGCATCCAGCGTCGATCCAACTGTGGCGCTCAGGCACGAATGACTCCAGCGCATCCCGTTCAACATTGCAGCAAAATCTTGTCGGCTTGGGCCAGGCTGCGATAGCGTTCGTCTCTGGTGCGTTCGATCGAAGACGAATGGCTGTGGGGTTGGGATCCCACGCCGGGCATCGTGTCGGTGTGGGCCGAGAGCGACGGCCGCGTGGAGGTGTGGCGTCGTGTCCCGGAGACGGGGGAGCTCGTGCGCGAGGAGGCGCGCTTTCGGCCATGGCTGCTGCTGGATCGACTCGATGACCTGCGGCACCTCGGCGCCGGGCTCCGGCACGAGGGGGCGGCCGGCGCACGCGTAACCTACCGTGAGCTGAGTGGAGAAGGGGCGTTGCGATATCTGGTGAGCGCAGCCGAGGGCCGGATGCTTGCATCGGCCGTCTTGGAGGGCGCCTCGCGGCGGCTCGGCCAGTACGTCGGGCAATTACGAGATCTCGGCAAAGAGCGTGTGCTGGCGCTGCCGCCGGAGGAGCAGTATCTGGTGGCGACTGGCCGGACGTACTTTCGTCATCTGTCGTTCGACCAACTGCATCGGATGCAGGTCGATCTCGAGACAACAGGGCTCGACGCCGAGCGAGATCGGATCTTCATGGTGGCCGTGCGCGACCCGACGGGCCGCACCGAGCTCCTCGAAGCGCACGGCGAAGGTGATGCTGCCGAGGCGGAGCTGATCAGCCGACTCGTCGCGAGGGTGCGGGCAGCGGATCCCGACGTCATCGAGAACCACAACCTTCACGGGTTCGACCTTCCATTCCTCGATCGTCGCGCGCGCCTGCTCGGCGTGCCACTCGCGCTTGGGAGGACAGGGCGGCCGGAGCTCCGACCGCGGCCCGCGCGCCGCGGGGTTGCGCTCGGCCCGGACCCGCTCCGCCGTATCCGGTACGTGGCGCCCGGTCGCGAGCTCATCGACACGCTCGATGCGGTGCGACGGTATGACTTCGCCACGCGCGACCTGCTGGGGCACGGGCTCAAGGTCGTGGCGCGGCAGCTGGGGATCTCCGGACCTGGCCGCGAGCAGGTCCCAGGCCACCGCATCCATGACGTCTACCGGCGCGACCCTGAGCGCGTCCGCCGATACGCCGCGGCCGACGTCGAGGAGGTGGCGGCGCTGGCGCGCGTGCTCGGTGGCGCGGCGTTCGCGCTCGCGCAGATGGCGCCGCGGCGCTACGAGCGGCTTGCCGATGCCGGCGCCGCGACCGGCGTGA
>JBOGIN010000240.1:0-3548 GCA_050742275.1 Vicinamibacteraceae bacterium | reverse complement strand
AACCTCAAGGCGTTCTGGGAAGGGGGCTACGAGGTGATCAGCGCCCGGTTCCTTCCGGGCGGAGGGGAGCGGCTGGTGGCGGCGGTCCAGCAGCTGCTGATCGCGCTCTATCCTCACAAGCCGGTGGCGCCCGTGCAGTGACCGGCCCTCGCCCGCCAACGGCGGCATTGCCTCGGTCGACGGGCGGCCGGCTCGGCAGCCGTCGATCGCGTCGCACGACATCGATTCTTCGAAGGCAGGCCTCAAGGCCTGCGCTACGTAAACGAAAGTGAGACTATGCAATCGTTACCGCGACTTCATCGTTTGTTCGGCGCCGACCGGAAGTGCTTCGACGTCGCCATCGATCACGGCTTCTTCAACGAGCGCTCGTTCCTGGGCGGCATCGAGAACGTCTCTCGGGCAATCGACACCGTCGTCGAGGCATCGCCCGACGCGATTCAGTTGAGCCCCGGGCAGGCGATGCACCTGCAGTGCCGGCCCGGCCCCCGGAAGCCTGCGCTGGTGATGCGCACCGACGCGGCCAACGTCTACGGGTCGAAGCTCCCGCGCACGCTGTTCAGCTATCTCATCGAGGATGCGGTCGAGCGGGCGGTTCGCCTCGACGCCGCCTGCGTCGTGGTCAATCTGCTCCTCCTTCCCGACCAGCCGGAGCTCCACCGCCAGTCGGTGGAGAACGTCAGCCGTTTGAAGCCGCGGTGCGAAGCGCTGGGAATGCCGCTCATGGTGGAGCCGCTCGTGATGCAGCCGAACGAGGTCAAGGGTGGATACATGGTCGACGGCGACCTCGACAAGATCCTCCCCCTCGTGCGGCAGGCAGTGGAGCTCGGCGCCGACGTGATCAAGGCAGATCCGTGCGACGACGTCTCCAGGTATCACGAAGTCATCGAGATCGCGGGCGGCGTGCCGGTGCTGGTGAGGGGCGGAGGCAAGGCGCTGGAAGAAGAGCTCCTCGAGCGGACCTTCGCCGTGATGCAGCAGGGCGCGTCTGGCATTGTCTACGGCCGCAACATCATCCAGCACGCGCATCCCACGCGCATGACCAAGGCGTTGATGGCCATCGTCCACGATGCCGCCACACCCGACCAGGCATTGAAGCTCCTCAAGGATGCTCGATGAGCACGCGAGAGATTCGATTCGGCATCATCGGCGGCGGGATGATGGGGCGCGAGTTCGCCAGCGCCTCCGCACGGTGGTGCCACTTGCTCGACCTGGACTTCGCACCGAAGCCTGTCGCGGTGTGCGACACGAGCGCCGCCGCCCTCGACTGGTTCGCGCGAAGCATTCCAGGCGTCGCGGTGACGAGCAACTACGAGGACCTCCTGGGGCGAAGCGACATCGACGCGATCTACTGTGCCGTTCCTCACCACCTCCACGCCGAGCTCTATCAAGCGGTCATCCGCGCGGGAAAGCATCTCCTGGGCGAGAAGCCCTTCGGCATCGATCGCGACGCGAACCGATCAATTCTGGACGCCATCGAGGCGCGCCGCGGCGTCGTGGTGCGCTGCTCGTCCGAGTTCCCATTCTTTCCGGGCGCCCAGCGAATGCTGCACTTCGTCCGTGAGGGCCGCTTCGGCCGGATCATCGAGGTCGAGGCCGGGTTCCATCACAGCAGCGACCTGGATCCCCACAAGAAGATCAATTGGAAGCGGCGCGTGGCGTACAACGGCGAGTACGGCTGCATGGGCGACCTGGGGATGCACGTGCTGCACATCCCGCTGCGCTTCGGATGGCTCCCCGATCGGATCTTCGCGTGCCTCTCGAACATCGTGACCTCGCGGCCGGACGAGCAAGGTGAGCAAGCCCCCTGCGAGACGTGGGACAACGCCACCCTCGCCGGCGAAGTGCCGATGGACGGCTATCGCTTCCCCGTGATCTTGTCGACGAAGCGCATCGCGCCCGGCGAGATGAACACATGGTTCCTCCGAATCTTCGGAACCCGCTTCTCCGCGGAGTTCAGCACGAAGCTCCCGAAGCAGATCCGGACGCTCCCCTACGCGTCCGGACAGCCGCAGGCGTGGCACGTCGCCGACCTCGGGTACGAGAGCTGCTATCCCGCGGTGACGGGAGGCATCTTCGAGTTCGGATTTCCCGATGCGATCCTGCAGATGTGGGCCGCGTTCTGCGATGAGCTGGTGAACGGCCGCGAGCGGATGAAGCAACCCTTCTACTGCGTCACACCGGAGGAGACGGCCCTCAGCCATCGCGTGCTGACGTCGGCGCTCGAGTCTCAGCGAAAGGGAACGGCCGTTGACGTCTGAGAGAGACGGTCCGTTCGGGCGCGAGGCGGAGGCCGTCATCGGCGGGCACATCTGTCTCGACATCATCCCGGAGATCAAGGGCTCCGACGTGGCCTTCGCCGAGGGCTTCCTCCAGGAGATCGGCAAGGCAGTTGTCGCGACGGGGGGTGCGGTCTCCAACACCGGCTTGGCGATGCGTCGTCTTGGGATCGCGACGCTGCTGATGGGCAAGGTCGGCAACGATCTCTTCGGGCAGGCCGTCCGACAGATCGTCGCGCGCCACGATCCGTTGCTCGCCCAGGGCATGATCGAGAGCCCAGGTGCCGTGACGTCCTACAGCGTCATCCTCAGCCCGGTGGGACGCGACCGGATGGTGCTGCATTGTCCCGGCTGCAACGACACGTTCTCTGCCGACGAGATCGCGTACGCGCGGCTCGGCGGCGTCAAGCTGTTCCACCTGGGATACCCGCCGTTGATGCGCCGGTTGATCGAGCGGGACGGGGCGGAGCTCGTGGAGATCTTTCGGCGCGCCAAGGCGACCGGCGTCACGACATCGCTGGACATGAGCATGCCGGACGAAGCCTCGTTTGCCGGCGGCGTGGAGTGGCGCACGATCCTCTCGCGCGTTCTGCCGTACGTGGACATCTTCATTCCGAGCTTCGAAGAAACCATCTACACGTTGTACCCCGACAAGTTCCGCGCGTTCTGCGGACATGCCGACGGCTTCATTGCCGCCGCCGAGCCGGACCTGGTCCGCTCGATCGGCCGCGACCTTTTGAACCTGGGGCCAACGATCGTCGGCTTGAAGTTGGGCCGCCTCGGACTCTACGTCGCAACAGCTCCGGCCTCTCGCTGGACCGAACCGGGCCGGGCGCAGCCGGCTCGACCGGATGAATGGCACGCCCGCGAGCTGTGGTCGCCCGGCTTTCGCGTGGACGTCGTGGGGACCACGGGCGCTGGAGATGCCACCTTTGCTGGGTTCTTGGCAGCGCTGCTCCGCGGTCGCCCTCCCGAAGCCTGCGTCGCCTTCGCGTGCGCCGTCGGCGCCTGCAACACGGAAGCGGCCGACGCGCTCGGCGGCGTGCGGAGCTGGGATCAAACGTCGGACCGGATAGCAGCCGGCTGGGATCGCCTCGTCTTGCCATTCCCCATGCGTGGGTGGCAGTGGCAGGCAGGCGAGGGGGTCTGGACAACCACCCACGCCCCGGTATGATGAGACGGATGGGCGTGACAAGAGACGTTGATTTCCTCTTGACGTCCGAGGGCGTCTTGGATAAAACCTTACATTAATTCGATTGAACAACATGAGCG
>JBOGIN010000239.1:0-4791 GCA_050742275.1 Vicinamibacteraceae bacterium | reverse complement strand
CCACCCGTGTGCGTCAGCATCTGGCGGATGGTGAGCGGCATGCCATAGTCGGGAAGCTCCGGAACGTGCTTTCGCGCCGGATCGTCCAGCGACAGCTTGCCCTCCCGCGCCAGCAGCAGCACCGCTGCTGCCGTGAACTGTTTGGAAATGGAACCGGCCTCGAAGATCGTGTCGGGTGTGTTTCTAACGTCGTGCTCCAGGTCCGCCATGCCATACGCCTTCGTCAGCGTTGCGCGTCCATCCTTGGACACACCGACGGCACAGCCTGGCGTGGAGGCGGTCCACGTCGCAAAGATGCGATCCACCGCCGACTCGATGTCGTTCTTCTTCTCTGTGCTGGATCCAGCAACCGTGCACGACGCGAGGGTCATCGTCATCGTCAACGCAGCGACGACGACTGCGCATGTCGGGACGACGCGGGCGGCGTTCCCGCGCCGTTCCGCAGCACAGCGACCTTGCGCGCCCAGCGCGCGTGATGATCGTTCTCTCATCGCCGTTCCCCTCGCATGCGCGTTTCACCCGGGAGAACGACAATGGTAGCAGTGAACGGCGTCGTTAGGGCCGCCCCGTGCCTCAATAAGCGAGCGAAATACCACCCACGACGATCGGCTGGAAGTTATCCTCTCCATTGAACGCCTCGAGCGTGTCACCCAGGACCAGGAACTTGACGCCCCCGCTCACGCTCCATGATCCGTAATCAGACGGCACGCCGAGCGGTACGGACGCGATCACGCCGAAATCGAAGAAGCCAAACCGGCTATCCTCTCCCGTCACGGGATGCTCGTAGTAGTCGTTCAAGCTGAGCCCCACGGTCATCGGCACCGACAGGCTCACGGGTGAATCGGCAGCGAGCGGAATGGGCGCTTCCGCACCGAGCTCCAGATAAACGCCCTCGTTGGATCCGCCATCCGCTTGCCCGTTGGTCTCGAACGCAATCGTCGCCGACGGGCTCATCATGAGCCCGCCATGAGAGAACCCCACGGCAACTTCCTTGACCGTGCTGAAGACGCTGTTCGGGCTCATGTACGCGGTATAGGTCACCGACGTCTCCATGTCCCCCTGCAGCCCCAACGCCAGCGACGCGTAGAAGTCTGCTTCGTACCAGAGCTCCGGATCGCCATTGTCCCCGTCCAGACCGGTTGGCCCGGAGTGCATGCTGTTCCAGACCCCGCCGGTAACCGAAGCGCTCGTTATGCCGCCATCGCCCTCGTACAGCGTGAAACCGCCCTCCAGAAACGGTTGTCCAATGAACCCATCGGTCTCCTGGACGATGCCACGGAAGAAATACGCGGAGCCGATATCGATCCCGGCCCCCAGCGAGACCCTGCCCTCATTGCCCGCCGCGGCGGTCTCCGCCGCATCGGTCTGCGCGCTCGCGGACCCTCCGAGCCATAGCATCGCGACCATCACAACGAGACCTACGTGGAACAGATGTCGTACCGTTCGTGAAGCAGTCTTCATAGATCTGTCACCAGCGAAAAAGTTGAACGAGGCCTTCGTCCGCGACAGCATCACAGACGAGGGCAGAAGCGACCCGAGAATGACTCCGCCGCCTGACTCGAGCCTAGACGGCGTTTCTAGGAGCAAGACGTGGGCCCGGTGGTGGGTTGGCGTCATGTTCTTCCCGCAGGAATCGCGGAAATCCCCAAGAAACGGGCAATCCTGTCGCGGGGATCGGATCGCGCGTCCCCCTCGGTCATCAACAGAAAAGTCGATGCCCATCCAGAGTCACACGAAAATGTCGCCGCGTGACGTCTCGAGAAGCGGCGTCGAACGATGCACGCGGCGAATCCGGCACGAGTCGGCGATGAAGAAGATATCGGTCATATGACCAATGACACATCGACCCCAGTTCCCAAAGGGCTGGCGATTGATTTGGTCCCACAAATACGTCGCGCGTGAGCGACAACCCCACCTGAACAGTACCATGAGCCATGAAGAACGACAATATTGTCCCTGCCTCCACGTTCTCAGAACAGATCCGTCGCTCGCAGCTTTTTTTTCATGGCTGAGTTTGACGACGGCCGACTCTGGCGCTAGCATCGGCGGACAGCTGGCACCAAGGGGGAGTATCAAAGGAGGGGAGGTATGAGCATCTTTCGCTCGACTGACAACGAGTTCGAGCCAGCACTCATCCTAAAACTGAATAGCGCCGCCCCGATGAACCGCCGGGACGACAGCCGCAAGATGCACATCGACGTCTCCCACCTGCGGTTGGGCGGCTCAGCCACCTCAACCGACACCCGGCCCCTGCGCCGCTCGCCGACCTACACCGTCGTCGCGGGCGACACGTTGTGGAAGATCGCCACCCGCCAGCTGGGAGACGGCAGGAAGTGGGCCAAGATCTACGAGGCGAACAAGGACCAGATCAAGGATCCGGACTTCATCCACCCGGGACAGGTCTTTCGGATGCCGGCCGTGTGAGCCGCCAGAGTCTCCGCGCTTCATATCTTGCCGCGTGTCCGGAGAGATCGAAGCCGTAGCCTCCGGTTGTTTCGATCTGTTTGCCGGCGCGCCCGCCCTTCCCGACCAGCCAGCGCTTCCAGTACACTCAGGGGATGAGCGCCCCCGAGCCGGAAGCTCCCGTGGACACCACCCGCACAGCCGCACCTGAGGCGACCGCACCCTCTGGCACCCCGCTCCACCCGCTGGATTTCGTTCGACAGATTGTCAACGATGATGTGCGTCGCGGACGGCGGCAGGGGCGAGTGCATACGCGCTTCCCGCCCGAGCCGAACGGCTATCTCCACATCGGGCACGCCAAGGCCATTTGTCTCGACTTCGGCGTGGCCGAGGAGTTTGCCGGTCTTTGCAATTTGCGCTTCGACGACACCAATCCCACCAAAGAGGACGTCGAGTACGTCGACGCCATCCGGGCTGACATTCACTGGCTGGGATTCGACTGGGGCGCTCGCGAGTTCTATGCCTCCGACTACTTCGAGCGCCTCTATCAGTGCGCGGTGGCGCTCGTGCGCACGGGGAAGGCGTACGTCGACAGCTTGACGGCCGACGAGATTCGAGACTACCGCGGGACGCTCACCGAGCCCGGGCGGGAGAGCCCCTACCGCAATCGCACGCCCGAAGAGAACCTCGATCTGCTCGAGCGGATGCGGCGAGGCGAGTTCCCGGATGGCGCGCACGTGCTGCGCGCGAAGATCGACATGGCCTCGCCGAACATCAACATGCGCGATCCGACGCTGTATCGGATCCGGCATGCCCCGCACCACCGAACCGGCGGCGCCTGGCGCCTCTATCCCACGTACGATTACGCGCACCCGCTGTCGGACGCCTTCGAGCAGATCACACACTCGCTCTGCACGCTCGAGTTCGAGGACCATCGGCCGCTGTACGATTGGGTCATCGCGCAGTTGGATTTTGTCGACCCGCCGCAGCAGATCGAGTTCGCGCGTCTCAATCTCTCGTACACGATCACGAGCAAGCGCAAGCTCGCCCAGCTCGTCGCCGAAGGGCACGTCGCCGCGTGGGACGACCCGCGCCTGCCGACGCTGGCCGGGTTGCGGCGCCGCGGCTACACGGCGGAGGCCATTCGCGACTTCTGTGGGCGCATCGGCGTGGACAAGAGCGAAGGCGTCGTCGACCTCGCATTGCTCGAGCACTGCGTTCGGGAAGATCTCAATCGGCGCGCGCTCCGTGTGATGGGGGTCCTGCGTCCCGTCAAGGTGGTGCTCGTCAACTATCCAGAGGGGGCGATCGAAGAGCTCGACGCCGTCAACAATCCAGAAGACGACTCGGCGGGCACGCGCACGCTGCCCTTTTCGCGTGAGCTCTATATCGAGCGCGAAGACTTCCGCGACGTGCCGCCTCCCAAATACCACCGCCTCTCGCCCGGCGCCGAGGTACGCCTCCGCTACGCTTACATCATCAAGTGTGTGGACGTGGTCAAGGACGAGCAGGGTGAGATTGTCGAGTTGCATTGCACCTACGATCCGGAGACCAAAAGCGGGTCCGGTCCGCAGGCGAAACGGAGGGTGAAGGGCACCATCCACTGGGTCTCGGCGGCGCACGCCGTGCCTGCGGAAGTGCGGCTCTACGACCGCCTGTTCAACGCCGAGCAGCCGGGGCGCGACCGACCACTCCTGGAGGACCTCAGCACCACCTCCCGCGAGACACTCCCGAGCTGCTGGGTGGAGCCCTCGCTGGCGGAAGCACCGCCCGGCAGCCGCTATCAGTTCGAGCGGCTCGGGTATTTCGTCGCGGATCCCGATTCCGCGCCCGGCCGGCGCGTATTCAATCGCACGGTGACACTTCGAGACACGTGGGCCAAGATCGAGCAGAGACAGACCGGAGGCTCGAGGTAACGGTTCGCGGCGGCGGGTCACCTGGCGCCCTGGTGGGCCATCGGCGGTTGCCGCGTGGTCAATCGGAATGGTAAACTTGCGCGTTCGGGCGGTCGCGACGCTGGCTGCAATGTAGCTCGCGCCGGCCCGTACGTCCTACCACCAGCGTGGTGAGTGTAGCTCAAGGGCAGAGCGCCGGACTGTGGCTCCGGATGTTGGGGGTTCGAATCCCCTCACTCACCCCACCTCGCCTTCGGCGAGTCGGACATCCCGAGCGGCTTTAGGCACGCGGCCCACGCGTCGCGTGCGCCAGCGGGCACGAATCCCCTCACTCACCCCATCCACCTCGGTCGCTTCTCTCATGACGTGTAAGCCCTCCTTGTGCGATCCTGATCGCCGCGCGCCGTCTCGACACTCGCTGGCAGCAACAGACTCGGCTGCTACAGTAGACTGATCGGGTCCGACGGCGTACGGCAGCGGCGCGGAGCATGGA
>JBOGIN010000238.1:0-5495 GCA_050742275.1 Vicinamibacteraceae bacterium | reverse complement strand
CGACCGGCTCTATCGTCACGTCGCCCTCGACCGCCGTCGTGCCGCCCGCGCCGCCGCGCCACCATTTATCGAACCAGGCATACGCGGCTTCACGCAGTGGTTGCGACCAGCCGTGCTTGTCGTCGTGCTCGACGTGTCCCACACGGTCGGCCGCGTCGATCGCCTGGTAGGCTCGGCGTGCGTCCGCCACCGTCGCGCGGGCGCCCTCGATTGGAAAGAAGTCCTGGATGGCGCTCGAGACGAGGTAAGGCCGCGGCTGAGCAGCGATGATGAGATCGACGAAGTCCAGCCCGCGTGCCAGGAACCCGGGCAGCACCTGCTCCATATCCTGCGGTCCCGGCCCCTTCCAGAGCGCCGCCCACGACGTGACGTAACAAGAGGCGTCGATGGCGGAGAGACGCTCTTCGACGACTGCCAGCCAGGCGGTCTGGGTGCCGCCACCCGAGTTGCCGGCCACGCCGAGACGCTTGGGGTCGACCTCGGCGCGCGTCAGTAGATAATCGATCGCTCGAACGCCGTCCCACGCGAAGTAACGCGCAATGCTGGTGCCGGTGAGCAAACACTGTTGACCGGCGTGGCTATGTTCTCGGGTGCCAATGCCAACGCGTGACGTGCCGATCGCCGGGTCGAGGTACTCCAGGCGCTCACCTTGACCGGGCGGATCGTAGGCCAACACGATGATGCCGCGCCGCGCGAGGCTGGCCCACACGTGCTGGTAGGTCGGCGACGCCTTCCCCTCGTCCGCATGTCCCGCGGTGCCGAGCACGGCGGGAAACGGTCCCGACCCGGTCGTGGGCACGTAGAGATTCGCGGTGACGAAGAAGCCTGGCAAGCTCTCGAAGACGAGGTGCTCGATACGGTAGTCGCCCCGATCGAGCCGGCCCGTGATGCGCGCGTTCAGCGGCGCTCGCTCCGCTGGAAGGCCACCCATCGCTTCGAGCACCTGGCGGCGAACCTCCAGCGAACGGCGCTGGATCTCGGTCGTCGCGCGACGCTGCGTCCCAGCGACGTTCAGCGCCTTGCCTCGCGCACGCGCGCCGTTCGCGAGGGCCCGATCTGCCTGGACGTCCAGCCAGCGGTCGAACCGCGCGGCCGGCGTGGCGTCCTGAGCGGCATGCGCCTCCCGTGGGGCGTGCGCCGCAGAGCCAACGACGAGAGTTGCCGCAAGCAGGATCAGGACTCGGGATGGCATGGCTACCGATGATAGCCTAGCGGCGCTGGCGGTGGCCTTCACCGACCGACCGATCAGCGCTCGCCTTCCTGGTCCGCCGATTCCATCTGGAAGAAGCTGTCATCGACGCTTGGGTTGATCTTCACGCTGCTCAGCGTAATCGTCGTCATCGGCCGGCCGTTCATGAGCGTTTCGGTTCGAAAGGGCAGCATGATGCCGTCCACTTTTCGCCAGTCGGAGAGGCGCTCCTCGCGCACGATCTCCTTCCCCTGGACTTCGGCCTGAATCACCACCCTGAGAATGAGCCCCGTCGCCTCGTCTAGGTAGAGCACGGGGCTCGTGCCCTCTGGGTATGACAGTTTCAGCTTGTGTGCTTTCTTGCCGTCGACCTCCACGGTCCCCTGTTGCTCGATCTCGATGTCGCGCTTCTCGTAGTCGAGGAATGGCGGATCGAAGCTCGCTTCAGCTTTCGCCGACTCGGCGGCCTCACCGGTGACGAGCTGCGGTTGATCACCCATACGTGGATGACGCACCCACAGCTCCTTCCCATCGAATGCGTTCGTGATGGTCTGACCCTCGATGCGGACATCCTGACGCCTCAAGTTCGGGCGCTTCGTCCAGAGCGTGAGCTCCGCCTTCTGCCCTTTCGGACCGGTCATCGTCCCGTTGCTCTGCAGGGCGTCGACGCGCCGCCATGCGGCCTCGCCTCCCACGGCGGCCAAGTTCTTTCGAACGAGCTCGTCGACGGTCTGTGCGGCGCCGTTCGAGCTCCAGAGACAGAGGAGCGCCAACAGCGTGATGCTCTTGATGAGCTTGGGCATGTTTCTCCCTTCCAAAGGTGCAGCGCATGGCGACATGATCGTCGATCTCATCGTAGCGTAGCCGACGGGCGAGCTGTGCTATGTACCCGCCATGAGGTGCTCGACGTGAAGATCGTGTCGTGGAACGTCAACGGCATCAGGGCGCGCGCCGGCGAGGTTGCCGAGCTCCTCGCCCGTGAAGAGCCGGATGTGATCTGTCTGCAGGAGATCAAGGCATCGCCGGATCTGGTGCCGGTCGCGCTCTTCGAGATGGCCGGCTACTGGAGCTGCTGGCACGGCGGTAAGGGGTATTCCGGCGTTGCGCTGCTGGTTCGCCGCGCGCACTGCGAGCAACAGCCAGAGCTGTGCCATCCCGATTTCAACATCGAGCATCGCATCGCCACGATTTCGGTGAACCGCCTGACGATTGGGGCGGTCTACGTCCCGAATGGCGGACGGGATTTTCCCGCCAAGCTTCAGTTTCTCGAAGCCATGGGCAACTACGTGGCCGCGGCGCGCGCGCGCGGCGAGTCGCTCGTGCTGTGCGGCGACATGAACGTTGCGCGAGCGGATATGGACGTGCATCCAAAGGAGCGGAAGGCCAAAGCGGTCGGCCAACGCCCCGAAGAGCGTGCACTGTTCGAGCGCGTGCTCGATCAAGGTCTCGTCGACATCGGCCGGACGCTCGATCCGGACAACGAGGGCCTCTTCACATGGTGGGCGCCATGGCGCAACATGCGCCAGCGGAACATCGGCTGGCGCATCGATTACGCCTTGGCGGCAACCGACGTGGCTGAACGGGTGCGCGGCTCCCGCGTCCTCGCTGATTTCGGGACCAGCGATCATGCGCCGCTTGTGGCAGAGTTCGACGGCTAACCCAATGCGGTTCAGTTAAACGTTTCGTCACGTAGGGCGCGGGGCATGAAGGGCGTGTGAATAAAATTCGTGGGGTCCGCCTTTAGGCGGACCTACATGGCCCGATAGGGCCCGAACTCGCGCCGTCATGGGCCGCCTCAAGGCGGCTCCTACTTGAATTCTTCACAGGCTCTGAAGGCCCCGCGCGACGTCCAGCGCGGGCGACGCCACCGTCAGTGAACGGTATTGGGGCTAAACCTCTCCCTTGCGGAGCTGCTCTTTCAAGTAATCACACGATCGCACGGCGAGCGCCATGATGGTCAGCGTGGGATTCTGGCAGCCGCCGGAGGTGAAGCCCGCTGCATCCATGACGAAGAGATTCTTGACGTCGTGTGTTTGTTGGAACTGGTTGAGCACGGACGACTTGGCGTCGGCGCCCATACGAGCGACACCCATCTCGTGAATGCCGAAGCCGGGAACGCGATCCGGCACGGCGAACGGCTCGATGTTCTTTCCGCCTGCCGCCTCCAGCATCTCGGCCGCGGTCTCTGCCATGTCCGGGATCAGCGCCTGCTCGTTCTCCCCCCACGCCATGTGAATGCGAAGCACAGGAATGCCGAACGCGTCGACGACGCCGCGGTCGATCTCGACGTAGTTCGTTTCGTACGGCAGGCACTCGCCGAACCCGGAAAGATCGATGGTCGTCAGTCCCTCTGCCACGGCCGCCTTGTACTTGGCTCCAAAGCCGGGCGCCTTCATGTTGAACGAGGTCGATCCCCCGCCCTGGAAGCCGTAGCCGCGGAGGAACTTCCCGAACGGCTTCTCGCCCTTGCGGTTTCGAAACCGAATCACGTAGAGACCGTTGGGGCGCTGCGGCGCATTGTGCGACGGCTTCTGCGAGAACTGGGGAAACTCGGCTCGCGCGCCGCCGGCAACCCACAGGTGGTCCATCAGGTACTTACCGAGGACGCCGCTGGAGTTCGCAACGCCGTTGGGATGCTGCCGCGTTGCAGAGTTGAACAGGATCCGAGCCGACTCGAGCGCCTGCGCGCACAGCACGACCACGCGTCCGAAGATCTCCTTCGGCTGCCGCGTGACGCGGTCGATGTACAGGACGCCTTTCGCACGGTTGCTCTTCTCGTCCATCACGACCCGATAGGCCATCGCGTTCGGCACGAGCGTGCAGCGGCCGGTCTCGATGGCGTCAGGAATCGTCGTGAACGCCGCGTTGAAATACGACCGGGTGGTGCAGCCGCGCTCGCAGGGACCGCAGTAGTGGCACGCCGCGCGTCCATTGACAGGGCGCGTGAGATTGGCGGCTCTGCCGAGTGTCACGATCCTGCCGAGCTTTGCTTTGACGTTCGTGCGGAGCGCCGTCTCCGCGCAGGTCAGGCCCATCGGCGGCAGGAACTTGCTGTCTGGCAGCTCCGGCGCCCCCTCAGGAATCCCAGTGATCCCAACGTATTGCTCGACGAGGTCGTAGTAGGGCGCCAGGTCCGCATGGCTCAGGGGCCAATCCATGCCAAAGCCGTCGATCGACGCTGCCTTCAGGTCCAAGTCGCCGAACCGGTAGCTTTGTCGTCCCCAGACGTTCGTCCGCCCGCCCACGATGCGCATGCGCCCCTGCCAACTGAACGGCTTGTCGTCTGGCGTCGTGTACGGCTCTTCGAGGTCGTTGGCGAACCAGTCGTAGTTGTACTCCTGGCAGGCGTAGCAGTCCTTTTGGCGAGGCCGCGTTCGGCGGATCAGCTCTGGAACGCTATCGCGGTACTTCACTTGAAACGGCGGAATGTGCTCTCGATTGTCCTTCGCGGTGTGCGGCCGGCCGGCATCGAGCAGCGCGACATCCAACCCCGCCTCGGAGAGCCGCTTCGCAGCCCACCCTCCGGAAGCGCCTGCGCCGACTACTACCACGTCGAACGTCTTGCCCGCCGCCTCGCCGCCTTGCTGCACCACCGAAAACCCCCTTGCTCTGCTTTTCCCCGGAGCTTAATGCAAGAATGGGACGGCTGTCATCTCATCATCTCCTCCTGTATCCTTGCCACGAGTAGCGAGGAGATCTCGTTCAGCCCCCGAGGAGGGACCATGCGATCCAGACGCGCTTCGACGCTCGTCCTGTTGGCGGCTTTGCTGCTGCCGCCAAGTGTGCTCACGGCGCAGGCGCCAGCCCCGCAAACCAGCAAGGTGGATGCGCCGCGAACGGTCTGGTACTTCTACCGGGTCAAATGGGGAGCACAAGAGCGCTTCCTCGATCTCTTCCAGAAGAACCACTACCCCGTTCTCGAGGCGCAGCTCGGCTCGAGGCTGACGTCCATCAAGACCTACGTGCCGACGTATCACGGCGACGGCCGAGCCGATTGGACGTTCGCTGTGGCGTTGACCTTCAAGAACACCGCAGCGCTCGTGGAGCAAGTCGACGAAATGGCGATCGCGCGGAAGCTCTACAAGGATTTTGACACGTGGCGTGACGAGGAGCGCGAGCGCTTCGAGCTCCTGGAGGCACATTGGGACGTCCCGCTGAACGAGATCGATCTCGAGATGCGGCAGCCATCGAGCCAGTGAGCACGCTCACGGCGCGTCATCCGTCGCGTCGCGACATCCTCCACTATGTCACCCAACTCCAAGGAGATCGTTCAACGAGCCCACGAGATGCTTCCAGAGGAGGTAGT
>JBOGIN010000237.1:0-3491 GCA_050742275.1 Vicinamibacteraceae bacterium | reverse complement strand
GCGCGAGCAGATGCGGCTTCTCCTCGGCGTACATCACGGCCACCTGGCGCTTGGTCGTGCCGTGGATCCGCGTATCGGCCCAGTGCGCGTCCCAGCGATCGAGATACGTCTGCGCCTGCTCGAGCGTCTCGAAGCGTTGCCCGTGGAGCGGCGTCTTCTGCGTGTGGCCGATCCCGGCTTCGACCTTGCCCTTTCGATCCGGGTCGCGGACGCGGCACGGGAGCGCGACGACGCCGTCGTGCGCGAGGACGTCGCGATAGAGCGGATTGATCGTGGGATCGTAGACGTCGGGCGTGAGCACGCCCTCTTTGAGATTGTCGAGGACGACGACGCGCGTCGAACCACCGAGGCGCCGAAACGCGCGCTCGTGGAGCGCGGCCCAGTCCTGCGCGCTCGAGTGCCACACCAGCAAGCGCACCGCTTTGCGTGAGTAGCCGAGTGTCAGGACGAAAAGACGCGTCCGGCGATACTTGCCCGTCTGCGGGTGGCGCACCATCGGCCCCTCGCCGTAGTCGACCTGGCACTCCTCGCCGGGACCGGTCGTGATGACCACGCGCGCCTCGACGGGCGCGCGGCCGCGCACCTGACGCACGAACCGGCGGACACTGGCGTAGCGTGCGGCGAATCCGTGGTCATCGACTAGGTCTTGCCAGATCGCCATCGCATTGCGGCCGCGCCCGATCGCCTCGATGATCAGCTCGCGATACGGCTCACAGGCACTGGCGCTGGGGGCCCGCCCTGGGGGCGGCCATGGCGTCGCCAGGTCGGTGGACACCTCCGCGGAAATGGCCGGTTTTGGCGTCGCTTCTCCGGGCCGTCCGCGGCCGCGGACCACGACACCGGCCGCTCGCAGATACGCGCTGGCGGTCTCGCGTCGGACGCCGGTCTCGCGCTCAATGCGCCGAAGCGTGCATCCCAGACGCCCCAGCGCGAGGACTTGCTGCTGTGTGCTCGGATCCAAGACGTTCCCCATTGGCGACAAAGGAGCCCACACGTCCTCGTCGCGGTCAACGTCTCGGCCGGTCAGCTAATGGCCGGTTTTGAGGTGTCGATTAATGGCCGGTTTTGGGTGTCCACCGAGGGCCAGCCAAAAGGTCATACGTGAATCCGATTGAACGGATCCTCGACGCGGTCTCGCTTGACGTTCAACCGCGAGGTGTGACCCATGGTCAATGCTGGTATCGAATATGGTATACTCCTTTTCCATGACGACGGCACGTAAGATCACAGTGGAGGTCCCGCCGGCGTTGCTGGAGAGGGCACAGCGAGCCAGTGGTACTGGCATCACGCAGACCGTTCGGACTGGGCTACAACTAGTGGCGGCGTCGGAGACCTATGCAAGGCTCCGTCAGCTCCGGGGCAAGGTTCGTTTCACGCGGACGCTCGCCGACTTGAAGGCCGACCGATGATCGCGGCCGATACGAGCACCTGGATCGCCTTCCTGGAAGGAGAGGAAGGCGAGGACGTCCTGCTGCTGGATCGTGCACTCGAGGACCGGCAAGTGCTCATGCCGCCGGCTGTGCTCACCGAGCTCCTTAGCGATCCGAAGCTTTCTCCTGATGTCGCAGACACTCTCTCACAAGTTCCGCTGATCCAGATCAGTGACGGCTACTGGCAGCGAGCAGGCGGATTGCGCGCACAGGTCTTGGCGAAACGTCGCAAGGCGCGGCTCGGTGATGCGCTCATTGCGCAGAGCTGTGTTGACCAAGGCGTTCCCTTGACCACCAGAGACCGGGACTTCCGGAACTTCGCTGACGCGGCTGGCCTCGACCTACTCATCTAATCAACAGACAACTGCACACTTCCGACTCCGGATGCCGACCGAACACCGCCTTGGAGGCGCGCCCACCTTGCGCCATTCGTTGTGGGTGTCCCGGGGAGATCCCACAACGTGGCACTGGAAGCCTGTCAGATACAGCGAGATGGCGCGCGGAATAAATCAGGGACGGGTAGACTGTCGATTCACTTCCGCAAGTATTGCCTCGCGTTCCCTGGTTGAGCGCGCAATCTGCTGGCGTAGATGTTCGAGTGTAAGCTGACTCTCGCCAGGGCGCCGACCTCGCCGTGGCGACCACCAAGGGAAGGCGTTCCGAAGCAAGAGAGGCTGAACCAGCTCGATGCGCTGGATGGCCTTTTCAACGTACTGGTTGAACACAGCCACATAATGCCGGACTTCCCGTTCGCAGCTCCGATAGTTTTCCGAACCGGGCTCATAAGCACGCAGTTCCTTCACACAATCCGAATAAGCACGCGGGTGCTCGTTCATTTCAAGAAAGTACCGATACAGAAAGACGATTTCCGCGACAACCTGCGGATGGAGCTCGCCAATACGGTCGACAATGGCCTCGAAGACCTTCGTGGACAGGGAGAAGTCCGGCGGGATCTTGCGGGGATTCGCCATGCCTCAACGCCGCTGCTAATAACTGCAGATTCATCGAAATCTCGGCGGCGAGTACTTCTGCGAGCGCGCGTCGCCGCAGCAGAGGACGTAGGACCAGTTCCCAAACCAGCGTGGCGCCCGTGCCTCCGAAGAGGCCAGCAACAAGGCTAGCCACCTCCACGTTGCCAACCTCTCTCAGTGGTCATAGTCATGGCTATCGGCACAGCCATTCCTGCCAACGATTCTGGCTTCAGGACCGAGACACACTTGACCGCACCAGACTGAAAACCACGATGTTCACAGGCGTTTCAAACCTGACCGGTACTTCAATCCATTTGCCCATCGCGTTGATTTCGTCGCGACATTGCTGCCAACATTGCAATTCTTGGCTACTGAACCACGCGCCGCCCGGACGTACCTGGATGGAGATGTGACGCAACTTCTATCTGGTTTCGTGCGAGCGGCCCGCTGATTCCGAATTGCCAGTGCCGACGATCCCGGCAATGAATTCGGCGACGAGATGCGGCGCGCGCTCGTGGTTGTACGAGTGCGCGTGTCGCAAGCCGAGCGCATTTGGAGCCGACCCGAGCCGCACGACCGTCGCAGTACCAACCGGGCAGGTTTCAGCGGTCATGTCGAGACCGATCGACCCGCCCCAGCCAAACGCAAGCCAGCGGAAGAAGAGGAGAGCGGGGACTCCCAGGAGCAGGGCTCCAAACGCAGGCATCGCAAGACTTAGCATCAAAGTGAGGAAGAGTAATCCTGGCGCGATGGCTGCCGCCCCCAGGAATTTGACCACGAGGTCTGGTGTCCAGCTCTGCTGGGAGTTCGGGCCCCAGGGAGACTGCGTGTCGATGAAGAGAAGCACGCCGAGAGACAGGAACGACATCAGCCCGTAGACAACGACACGGCGCTTGCCCCACTGGTGAACGGTCCGCATGACCCGATGGGGCAGCCAGAAGGCCAGACGCCAAAGCGCCCGCGTCATCACGCTCAGACCCTCAGCGACCTTAAGCGCCAGTAACGCTTCGTCGCCATCCGACAGCACCACAAGCGTTCGCAGCCCCTCGATCTGTGGCTGCCCGACAGACGACTCGGCCCAGGCCTGCAG
>JBOGIN010000236.1:0-2626 GCA_050742275.1 Vicinamibacteraceae bacterium | reverse complement strand
GACGTGTGTGGTCGTCGCCGCGGGAAGCGGTGCGCAGTCGTCGGGCCGGGAAGCGCGTCGAGATCAGGCGCAGACGCAACAGCCGTCGGGGCCAGCCAAGTCCTCGGCGCAAGCCAAACCGCCGGCGACCGGGCAGAAGCCGGCGGCGAAGCCGCAGCGGCCCAGCGGGCCGCCAACGTTCCGGAGCGGCGTCACGCTGGTCACGCAGGACGTCCAGCCTCGCGACAGCCGCAGCGGTCAGTTCATCGCCGACTTGAAGAAGGACGACTTTCAAATCCTCGAGGACGGCGTCAAGCAGGAGATCGTGTCGTTTACTCTCGTGCACGGCGGCCGGCACTACAATCTGCTCGAGCCGCCGCCGCCGCCGCCGCAGGAAGGGCTCCTCCTCCCCGAAAGCCGGCCGACCAACGACGCCGCCGGCCGCATCTTCCTCTTGTTCGTCGACGACCTCCACCTCGATTTTCGGAACACCGGGCGTATCCGCCAACTCTTCAAGGAGATTTCGACGACGCTCATCCACGAAGGCGATATGTTCGCCATCGTGTCCACCGGTCCATCGTCGCTGGCCATCAATCCGACGTACGACCGCAAGCGTCTCGATGACGCCATCGAGCGGATCAGCGGCTCGGCGCTGCAGCCGAACGAGATCATCGAAGGTCCCGAAGGGGCACAGGGGCCCTCGGAGATCCGCTATCGCGCGCACGTGGCATTCTCAACAGCCTACGACCACGTCCGCGAGTTCGCCAAGATCCAGAATCGGCGCAAGGCGTTCGTCTACGTCAGCAACGGGTACGATTTCGATCCGTTCCCGCGCGGGCGGCTCAAGTATCAATACGAGCGGTATGGCGGTTACACGGGCGGCGTTTACGATGGCGAGGACATGAACCCTGAAGATCCCTCGGCGATCTACCGCCGGCAGGGACAGCAGTTCGCAGACGCCGATCTCGTCCGAGAGCTGGCCGAGCTCACACGCGAGTGCAACCGCTCGAATGTCACGATGTATACGGTCGATCCGCGCGGTCTCGTCGGAATGCCGGACCTCGACCAGAACGTGGACATGACCGAGTTCAACGATTACATCCGCAAGTCGCAGGACAGTCTGCGTGTGCTCGCCGAGGAGACCGGCGGCTTTGCGGTGGTCAACCAGAATGACTTCGAGAAGGGGCTGAAGCAGATCGACAACGAGACCAGCGACTACTACATGATCGGCTACTACAGCTCCAATCCGGATCCGACGCAGCGGCTACGAAAGATCGACGTGAACGTGAACCGGAAGAACGTCAACGTCTGGCACCGCAGCTCTTACACGCTTCGCCCCGAAGAAACGTCGTCTCAATAGGTCGCCGTTTACGACGCCTTTCGGCGGCGCGGCGGCGCGGTCGCGGCACGGCCCGCTCTGGTCTTGGTCTTGCCGAAGAACTCCTCGTGAATGGCGCGAACCGCCTCGTCGAGCTGTTTGGCGCCGATCACGCAGGAGACCTTCATCTCCGACGTGCTGATGCAGTCGATGTTGATGCCGTGCGCGGCCAGCGCTTCGAACATCCGGGCGGCCAGGCCGGGCGTCGACGCGATGCGTGAGCCGACGATCGCGACCTTCGCCACGTCCGTCTCGATCAGGATCTCACCGGCAATCTTCCGCTTCAGCCAGGTTGGCATGAGCGCCTGCACCGCGGGCACGCTGTCGAGATCCACCGTGAACGTGATGCGGTTGCGGTCGTGCGTGGCTGCCGCCTGGATGATGAGACGCACGTTGACGTTTGCCTGCGCCAGGTCCTTGAAGACGCGTGCGGCGACGCCTGGCTCGTCATGCACGTCGAGCAGCGTGACCTTCGCTACCTTCTTGTCGGCCGTGACTCCGACAACAGCCGGCTGTTCCATCTTGATCGCTCCTCCCCGAATCCAGGTGCCCGGTCTCGTATGGAAGCTGGATCGCACGTGGATGGGTACGCGCTCCTGCATGCAAATTTCCGCGGCTCTCGGGTGCAGCACCTTTGCGCCGCTCGCGGCGAGCTCGATGCACTCTTCATAGCTCAGCTCTTCGATGAACCGAGCATTCGAGACGACATTGGGGTCTGCGGAGTAGACGCCGTCGACGTCCGTGCAAATCTCGCAGACGGGGGCTTTCAGCGCGGCTGCCAGTGCCGCGCCGGTGATATCGCCGCCGCCGCGCCCGAGCGTCGTGATCTCGTGACCGTCGGTGACCCCCTGGAAGCCGGCCACGATGACGATCCGTCCAGCCTCGAGCTCGCGCAGGACGCGCTTCGTGTCGACCTGATGGATGCGAGCATTGTTGAATGAGCCGTCGGTCCGGATCCCGCATTGCGCGGCGGTCAGCGACACCGGCTGGGCGCCGCGATCCTGGAGCGCAAGGCCCAGCACCGACACCGCAATCTGTTCGCCACACGCCAGGAGCTGGTCCAGCTCGCGGCCGTGGGGGTTGGACGAGACACTGTTGGCCAGCGCGACCAGCTGATCGGTCGTCTTGCCCATCGCGGAGACTGCCACGACGATGTGATCGTGCTCCTGACGACAGTCCAGGATGCGGTCGGCGACAGCAGCCACCCGCTCCGGCGTGGCCACCGAGCTGCCACCATACTTCTGAACAACGAGACGGGAACGTGAGAAT
>JBOGIN010000235.1:0-2312 GCA_050742275.1 Vicinamibacteraceae bacterium | reverse complement strand
TAGGCGGACCTACATGGCCGATAGGGCCCGAACTCGCGTCGTCATGGGCCGCCTAAAGGCGGCCCCTACTTGAATTCTTCACAGGTTCTCAAGGCCTGCGCTACAACTGACTATTCAAGTGCGTTCCGCGCTTAATGTGAAAGGTCCGGCAGGCGCCGCGGTGACGACTCCATCGGTGCTCGTCTCCGAGGCCTCGCGTGCTGGGGCCTCCGGCGCCTGCGGCTTCCGGCACACGAGCTGTCGAAGCCATATTTGTCGCGCAAAGCTCGCGGGATGCTTCTCGCGTTGAACGACGAGCCGCACCGTGACATCGCCGTTGGCGCTCTCCGGAACGCTGGCTCGCGCCACGAACGCCGGGTCCATCTCGCCCGCCTTGTACAGGTTGACGATCCCCATAGGGCTGCCATCGGCCTCGAGGGTCAAGACGCCGCTCCAGGAGTGGCGAAGCGCCGTCAATTCGATGAGTGATCCCGCTGGAACCTTGACCGCCAACGCCGCGCCCGGCTCTTCCGAGACGATGTACTCCTGGCCCAGAAATGCCTGTCTCACCTCCCACGCACCGGAGCGCTCGACCCGTCCGTTCGCCAGCAACGAAATCGGCGTCGGCCACAGAGACTTCCTGCGCGTCGCACGCGCACCGCCGACGCGTGCCACCACCGACTCGTACACGCGCGAGTACGCGTCCGTCATGGTCGCGGCGTTCTGGCAGGTCAGCACCCGTCGCCGGCCAGCGTCGCCGAACGCACGACGCAGGGCTGGGTCCGCCATGAGCGTGGCGAGCGCTTCTCCAAGCTGACGCGCGTCGCCTGGCGCGACCAGCAGGCCCTCCTGTCCGTCCTGGACCGTTTCGGGAACACCGCCCGCTCGGCAGCCGACGACCGGCTTGCCGTACTGCATGGCCTCGTGGAAGATGAGGCCGAACGACTCGTAGAGCGACGGCGCGACGAAGAGATCGCAGCGGCGATAGTGCTCGCGAAGCGCCCCCTCGGACACCGCGCCATGAAAGTACACACGCCCGAGCCAGCCCGCACGCCGGTGCTCCCTCAGAAAGCGTTCCTTGTAGGTCCGTCCATGAGAATCCGTCGCTCGGTCGTCGCCAACCAGATGGCACTCCCAGTCCTCACGTGTCGCCAGCAGCCCTGGCAGCGCTTCGAGTAACGTCTCGATTCCCTTACGCCGCTCCAGTCGGCCAACGAACAGCAGCCGTCGCCTCGCCCGGCCCGCCGGCTCGGACAGTGCCTCAGGCAGGGGCTCCGTGTCTGGAACGATGCCAAGCGGAACGACCGTGAGATGTGGAAGGGCCTCGGGGTCGATGTCGAGTTGCGCGCGATAGGTATCGAGGACACCGCGTGACGGGACCACCACGTGATCGGCGTTCAGGATCTGCCAGCGGTCGAGCGCCAGGGCGCACCGCAAATCCTCCGTGAGCGACCAGCCTTCAGCATGGATCACCTGCGAGAGCGACGATACCAGCGTCAGAACCACGGGATAGGCTCGTGAACGAATGACGGCGACCGACTCGGCGTCCCAGTTCGTCGCGTGCACCAGGTCGATGGGCTCGCTTTCCACGTCCAGCTCGCGCAACTGCTCGGCAACCGCAAGCGCGTACCGGAGATTCTTACCGGTCACGGGGAGATCCACCTGCGGCCGCTGCTTGGCGAGCGCCAGGTTCGTGATCCCGTGAATGGCAAACCCTGGCGAGCGGTGCACGCGTGTGTGCTCGCTGCGACACACGATGTGCACCCGGTGCCCGCGCTCGTGGAGGGCTCTCGCCAGGTCGTACGTGTAGCGGCCGACCCCACCGTAATGCGGCTGGCCCGGGATCGTTTGCGTGAGCAGCGCCACGGTGAGCCGGCGTCCCGGACGCCGGATCCGGAACGGCACGAACGGCCGAACAGGCGCCTCGAACCGGGCCAGATGACGCTCGGCCCGAAGCCCCGCTCGCGCCCCGCTGGTGAATCCCGATGCCCACTGCCCCAGGAGCTTCACCCAGTGGAGCGGGCCAATCTGGCCGTGAAAGAAGTAGCTGTTGATCTCTCGCACATAGTGCTTGCGCGGCGCGCTGCTCACCGTACGCAGCACGCGGGTCGGCAGCGCATCACCGCCGTTCTTCAGCGCGAAGTACGTATCGCTTCGTGTTACGACGTACCAGTTGCGGTCGTACTTGCTCGTGCGGCGTTCGGAGGGCGCGGCGTAGTGCCTCACACCGTTGTCCGGCAGGTGCGTGGTCTCGAAGCCCGCGCGGGCCAGGCGGAGGCACAGGTCCGTCTCGTCATGATAGTAGGTGAAGAACTCGTCGAACCCTCCGACAT
>JBOGIN010000234.1:0-3360 GCA_050742275.1 Vicinamibacteraceae bacterium | reverse complement strand
GCCTGAAGAGCGTGTGAATAAATTCGTGGGGTCCGCCTTTAGGCGGACCTACATGGCCGATGGGGCCCGAACTCGCGCCGTCATGGGCCGCCTAAAGGCGGCCCCTACTTGAATTCTTCACAGGGCTCTGAAGGCCGCACGCTACGTGAGGCTGGGACTACGTGAACAAAATCAGGCTTACGGCGCCAGCGCCTCGAGCTGTTCCGCGGCGCGGCCGATGAGCGCGGCTTCGGCCTCCAGCACCTTCGCGACCGTCGCCACGCCTGCGTCCACGCGCGTCCATTCCTTCTGCTCGATGGCTTCCCGCACGGCCGGTAGCGTCTTGACGCCGTAGCCCGTGTAGAAGCCGGGTGCGTAGATCTGGTGCTTGTACCATGCGCGCTCGGGGAGGCCTTCGGGGGTCGTGAGCAGGCGCTCCGCGCGCAGCAGCTCGCGATTGACGGCGGCAACGCGTCCGCCCTCCAACGCCGTTCCGCCCTCTGCGTGAACGAGGCCGATGGCTTTACGATATCGCGCGGCCGCTTCCTGGAGCGTGTCGACGGCGTTCTCGAGCGGCGCGAGGTTGATGTGCGGTGGAACCTCTTCGCGCACGGGGAGTGGACGAGGATGTCTCGGATCCCTGATTGCCGCAAAGACCCCCTCCTCTATCTGCCGATTCCGCTCCTCGATGTCGCGGCGCTGAGACGCTGCCAGCTCCTTCACCTCGTCCAGGTACATCACGACGGTGTCCGCGAGCGCAGTAAAGTCGTAAGGCAGCAGCTCCGCGTCGGCGAGCCGCATCACGACCGTCCCGGCTGTTTGCGCGAGCGCGCGACCGTACACGAAGTCCGGGTCGCCGAAGCGCGAGTACCAATAGAAATCGTCGTAGATGGAATGATAGATGCCGCCTTCTGCCTCGCCGCCGAACGAGAGGTTGAGCGACGCGATACCCAGATGATCGAGAAAGGCGGTGTAGTCCGAGCCGGAGCCCAGTGCGCCGAGCCTGAGGTCGGCCCGTTGCCTGATCTTCTGCCGTTCCTCCTGCGAGTCAGCCTGCGCGATTTGCTGTAACCGCAGTCGCTTCCAGACCGAGAGCTCTGTCTCCGGGTCGTCCACGCGTCGGGCCACGTCGTTCACGAGCGGTTCGAGCAGGTGCGAGCCGCTCATCGCGAGGAATCCCCGGCCATTGCTGTCGGAGTTCACATAGGCCACGGCTTTCTGCCGCAGCTCGTCGGCGTGCGCTTCCGCCCATTCGGTGGAGCCGATGAGGCCCGGCTCCTCGGCGCCCCACGCCGCATAGACAATCGTCCGTGTGGGGCGCCACCCCTGCTTGAGGAGCTCGCCGAGCGCGCGCGCCTCCTCGAGCTCTGCGGCCATGCCAGAGATCGGATCCTCCGCGCCGTTGACCCAGGCGTCATGATGGTTGCCGCGGACGATCCATTCGTCGGGGTAGAGCGCGCCTTGGATCCTTGCGATGACGTTGTACACCGGCCTGCGCTCCCAGCTCGACGCCACCTGGAGACGGACTTTCGCCGGGCCGGGACCCACATGATAGGTGAAGCCCAACGCGCCGCGCCAGCTGGCGGGTGCCACCGGCCCACGGAGCGCGCGCAACAGCGGCGCGGCGTCACCATACGAGATGGGCAGCACCGGGATCTTGGTGAGCGTCTTGACCGACGCCAGCGCCAGTCGCTTGGCGGACGGCGTGGCCCCGATCCCCGGTGTCAGCGGATCTCCGGGATAGAGCGGCATGTCCATGACGCTTCCGCGCTGCACGCCTTGCTCCGGACGCCATGGTCCACCGGGGAAGGTATCGCCCTCGAAATAGCCATCGTCACGCGGATCGGAGTAGATCAGGCATCCCACGGCGCCGTGCTCTGCGGCCACCTTCGGCTTGATGCCGCGCCATGATTGGCCATACTTGGCAATCACGATCGCTCCCTTGACCGACACGCCAAGGCGCTCGAGCTCTTCGTAATCGGCAGGAATACCGTAATTGACGTAGACCAACGGCGCCGTGACGTCGCCATCGATGGAGTACGCGTTGTAGGAGGGAAGCTGTTCGCCCTGCTGGCTCGAGGTGGGATCCTGTGGAACCGCCGGCTCCTGCAGCCTGGCGGCGACCCTGGTGGGAGCGACCATCTCCACCCGACGCGTCTTCGGCGTCGGGAAGAGCGCGTCGAACTCCTCGATCTGCGCATCCCAGCCCCAGGCCTTGAACTGCGCCAGGATCCATTCCGCCACCTCCTTGTCGTAGGCGGAACCGACGTGGTGCGGGCGAGCCGAGAGGCGCTGGATGGTCTCCCGAAGGCGATCCGGGGAGGGCAGTTGGCGGAACTTCTCGACCCATGCCCGATGCTCGGTCGCGGCGGCATCGGAGAAGCCGGCGATCGAGGACGATTCCTGCGCTCCCGTCAGCGTGACGGCGGCGAGGAGCAGAGAGATGGAGACGGTGAACGTGGCAAGGCGTCGCATGGTGGTCATTATAGGATTCGGGATTCAGGAAACTGGCGTGCCGAGCCGAAGCTCGCCGCGGGCGAGCGAAGGCTGGTATCATGAAGGGTTCGGTCTGACGCCGTCGCCACGCGTGATTATAGGAGCATCATGAGTCTTTCGGTTCAAGCAACCCGACTACGCAAGGGACATCTCATCAAGCACAACACCGAGCTGTATCGCGTGCTCGAGACCGTGCACATGACGCCGGGCAACAAGCGGGGCTTCGTGCGCGCCAAGCTTCGCAAGCTGAGGGATGGCACGCTGCTCGAGCACAAGTTTCGCTCGGAGGATTTCGTCGAGCGCGGCATCCTCGACGAGCGGGAGATGCAGTTCGTCTATCGCGACGGGCCGCAGTTTTGCTTCATGGACCTCGAGAGCTACGAGCAGGTGCACCTTTCGGACGAGGCGCTCGGCGACTCGGTCAACTACCTGCTGCCCGAGGTGACCCTTAAGGTGGAGTTTCACGAGGGAGCGCCGGTCGGCATCGAGCTGCCCGTGGCCGTCGACCTCAAGGTGCTCGACACCGTGCCCGGCATCAAGGGCGCGACCGCCGCGGCACAGGTGAAGCCGGCGACGTTGGAGACCGGTCTCGTCGTCAACGTGCCGGCTTTCGTCAACACCGGCGACGTGATTCGCGTCAGCACGGAGACCGGCGAGTACCTGTCGCGCGCGAGTTGAGATTCTGCGAAGGAGCGCTCGTCGTCCGTAGCGCGGGCCTGGAGAGCGTGTGAATAATTCGTGGGGTCCGCCTTTTCGTGGGGTCCGCCTTTAGGCGGACCTACATGGCCGATAGGGCCCAAAGTCGCGGCGTCATGGGCCGCCTAAGGCGGCCCCTACTTGATTCTTCACAGGCTCTGAAGGCCTGCGCTACGCTCTCCTCGAGTG